>JBAIWZ010000001.1:0-6317 GCA_037916955.1 Acutalibacteraceae bacterium
CGATCTAGAGCGGCAAAGTCGTTTTTATAGGGATTTTCAGCGGAAAAAACCTGGCGGTCGGGCGCCTTGTAGGTGTTGATCGCCTGGCCCATCAGCGTCACCTCGAGCGTCCCCTTCCCGGCCAGCGCCCGGACCTCGCCGAGGATGTCGGCGGCCGGCCGGTTGCGCTCCAGACCGCGGGCGTAGGGCACGACGCAGTAAGTGCAGAACTTCTGGCAGCCGGTCTGGATGGTCACGTAGGCCTGCGCCGGCGACGAGTAGCGCGGCCGGATCTTCAGGTAGTCGTCGAGGACGTCGCCGGAATTGACCAGCGACGGGTTCAGTTCGGCCAGCCAGCGCGGCAGCTGCGGCAGGTCGCGCGTCGGGAAGAACAGGTCGGCGGCCGGCATCTTGGCCCGCATCGAACCGTCCTTGTCGCGGCCGGGCATGCAGCCGGTCACGGCGACGATCAGGCCCGGCTTCTTCTCCTTCATCCGCGCGAAGTTCCGCATCTTGCCGAAGATGCGGTCCTCGGCGGTCTGACGGACGGAGCAGGAATTGACGATGATCACGTCGGCCTCGCGCTCGACCTTCGTCTCTTCGAGGCCGAGGCCGTCCAAAAGCGCCGCCATCCTTTCGGAGTCGGACTTGTTCATCTGGCAGCCGTAGGTGATCAAATGGTATTTGCCTGAGGCCATAGCTTCCGCTGAATTTAGCACCGGCCGGACCGGCGGTCAACGCGCCGCCTCAGCGCCCGGCAAAAATATGACCGGTTTTCTTCGCTCAAACAAGCGCAATAATTGACAAAACCCGAAAAATATGCTAGATTTTATTCAGCTTAACGCAATCACGAGCACTCATATGAGTCCGGAAACCCGCCGCCCGCAAGGTGACTTAATGAATAAAGATTGGGGTGCCGAAGTCGACAAAGCCCAAGCCGCCAAGAACCAGGAAGACCTGAAGAACAAGGATTGGGGCGCCGAGGTCGACAAGGCTCAGGGCAAGCCTTCCTCCGAGGTCGAGGAATCCCTCGCCGAACTTCAGGAGATCGAGAAACAGCGGATCAAGGACGAGGCCGAGGGCAAATGGAAGCCAGCCGAAAAGCCGAAGAGCGAGCTCGAAGAGTCGCTGGCCGAACTTCAGGAGATAGAGAAGCAGCGCGTCGAGGAAGAAAAGCGGCACGACGAATACGAAAAGAAGCTGCTGGCCGAGGGCTGGGTCAAGGGCGAGGTCCGCGGCAAAGGCGTTCTCTACCCCGATGCCAGCTTCCAGAAATTCGAGGATGACATGCGCACGGCGCTGGCCGAACGGCTGACCGCCGCTCCGGACAAGCGCGCCGCGATCGACAAGAAGATCGAACAGATGAAGGACGAGGGCGGGGTCAATCTCGAGACCTTCGCCCGCTACCAGGCCGAAGCCGGCGACTACGGCGCGGCCATGGCCAGCCTCCAGAAGAGCGAGGTCCCCTACGCCCAGTCCAAGGGTTTCGCCCGCGTGGCCGAATTCCAGATGCAGGACGGCGCCGACCCGAGCGAAGCGCTTAAACAGGCCCGGGCCGCCGCGGAAAAGATCCCGGCCGACGACAAGATCACCCGCGAACTGGCGATGGACCGGGTCGAGGAGATGGAGAAAGCCAACCAGAAGCGGCTGGAGCGCGAGGCCAGGAAGGCCGAAAAGGCGCCCGCCAAAACCGAAGCCGCGCCCCAGGCCGCGGAAGAGGTCTGGGAAGAGGTTGACGTCAGCGACATCATCGAAGAGACCCCCGAGGCTCCCCGCGAACTGCCGGAGAGCGCCGAAATGATGACCCTGCGCAGTCAGGCCGACGGCCTGCGCCGCCAGCTCGAGACGCTGAACCAGACCGCCAGCATGAACGTGCCCGGCGGCGAGCGCGGCAAGCAGCTGGAAGCGGAATTCCTTAACGACAAACTGGAGCAGATCCAGGACAAGATGCTGGCCCAGGTCGAAAAAGAGTCGGTCCGCCAGGCCCGCATCGAGGCCATGGGCAAGCGCGTGGACGCCGCCATGGCCCGCGAGGACCGGGGCATCGCCCTGGCCGACGTGGACCGCTCGTTCGAGGACAAGATCGACGCGGCCGAGGCCGAAGCGGCCAAGGCCGATGAAGCCTTCGCCGACCAGGTCCAGGGCGTCCTGGAAGAGCTCAAGGACGTGCCGCTCGGTCCGAACATGAAGAAGGTCCTGGAGGGATCGCCCGAGGCCAAACAGGCCGCCGCCGCCCGCCAGAAGGTCGAAGCCCTGAAGCAGGACCGCGAGGCCGCCCGCGGCAAGGTCCGCGAACAGTTCCCGATGCCGGAGGAAGAGCCCGCGATCGAGGTCACCGACGACATGATCGAGGAGATCCGCGACCTGACCCCCGAGGAAATGGCGGAGGCCAAGGCGGTCGCCGAGAAGAACGTGCTCTCCCCGGAACGCCGGAAGGTCGTCGAAGAGGATATCAAGAAGACCGAGGATGAGATCTGGAACCTGGAGAACGGGATCGAGATCATCGACCGTGAGACCGGCAAGACCGAGACCAAGCTGGGCCTCAAGGAGCTGGAAAAGAAGCTCAAGGATTTCGGCCTCGACGCCGACGAGATGATGGAAAAGAAGGCGCTGTCCCGCTGGGAATCGTTCAAGCTGGGACTCAAGTCGATGGTCAAGCCGGAACTCCGCCGGACGATCCGCGAGTACCAGAAGCGCCTGGACGAGCACGGCGACGCCAGCGACCGGCTGGCCCTGTCCAAGCTCGAACTGAAGAACCCCAAGGCCTACGCCCAGGTCACCCAGCAGCGGCTGTTCCGCACCCTGCTCGCGGGCGTCAGGCGTCAGGCCAACTCGAAGCCGGCGACCGCCGGATTCATGAACCTGAAGTTCTAAGAGAATAGAAAAGCGCCCCGGGCAGATGCCCGGGGCGTTTTGATCTGCGTCTAGGAGCGGCGCGCATCGGGCCAGAGCGAAACCGCGATGCGTTCGGCCTCGGCTTCACTGGAACCTATGTCATCGAGGACCAAGCCGCCCAGCTTCAGCCTTTCGAAGGCCGTGTGGTAGTTCAGCCGGCGGGAATTCCGGAGGCCCCGGCGGAAGAAGTCGGTCCAGCGCGGCCGGGCCAGATCGTAGAAGAACCTGGCCGAGGCGATACAGCAGGCGCGACGGACCGTCCGATACTCTTCGGCGGTGGTCTCGACGTCCTCAGGCATGAAGCCGTTCACGGCGACCAACCGCTCGCAACTGGACATGCAGGCGAAATCGCTATCCTGCCTGGCTGAATGGAACAGGTTGGCGGCCATCTCCCTGCGGCACTCGCGCACCCTGGAACGGAACTCCGTCTCGGTCAGGTCCAGCTCTTCCAGGGCGATCTTTCCCTCCTCGACGGCCCGGCCGATCATCTCCACGACCAGGATGTTGCACATCTCGCAATTGGTGTCGAAAATGCCCCGCCACGCCGATCTTCCGCTCATTTGCGCGCTCCTTTGTGAAACAACGAGAGGAAAATCTAGCACAATAGAGCGTTCCGGTCAAGATTGCGCCCGGGCGCGAAACCAGATGCGCAAGCCGCGTTCCGTGCGCGCGGACAAAGAAAAAACCCGGACAAGCGTCCGGGTGGTTCGTTTCGGAACGATTCAGCGCCTGAGCGTCCGCATGAAACGGTCGCATTCGGCCTGGTCGACCCCGATATCCTCGAGGCACAGGCCGCCTTCCCGCAGGCGTTCGCAGGCGGTCAGGAACATCGACTCCCGTTGCTCGCGCCGTCGGCCGCGCCGGAACCAGTCGGTCCAACGCGGCTGGGCCAAACCGTAGAAGAATCGGGCCGAGTCGGCGTAGCAGGCCCGGCGGACCCGCTGGAACTCCTCGATGCCGGCACCGATGTCGGCCGGCTGAAGGCCGACGCGCGCGAGGTGATCCTCGCAGGCCACGAAGCAGGCGAAGTCGTTCTCCGCCTTCGCGGAGCGGAACAGGGTGGCCGCCTTTTCGCGCAGGGACTCCTTCAATTTTTCGGCGTACTCGGCCTCGGTCATCCCGAGATCGGCGCAGGTGATCGTGCCTTCCTTCAGGCTGTTGTCGAAGCTTTCCAGAAGCAGCGTGTTTCCCATTTCCCTGGCAGTCTCGAAGATGAGGCGCAGTTCCGTTTTTTCGCTCATTCGCTCGCTCCTTTGTGAAAGAACGACATGCGAATTTAGCATCGCAGACGGCCGGCGTCAAGGATAATCAAAACCGCCCGGCACGAGCCGGGCGGCCTTATTTCGCGTTTCCGTCAGAGAGCCGCCTTCCGCTTGGCGATGTCCTCCTTGAGTTTCGCGACGAAGGCCTTGAGCGGCATCCGCTTCTCGGTCTTCTTGCCGCGAGTGCGGACGTTGACCGATTTCAGGGTCTTCTCCTTGTCGCCGATGACCAGCATGTACGGGACCTTCATCTTCTCGGCCTTGCGGATCTTGTAGCCGACGGTCTCGCGCAGTTCGTCGTAGGCCGAACGGATGCCCTCGGCCATGAGCATCTTGTGGAGCTTCTTGGCGGTCCGCCAGTGGTCCTTGCCGACCGGGATGACCTGGACCTGGACCGGCGCCAGCCAGGCCGGGAACGCGCCGGCGTAATGCTCGATCAGGAAGCCGATGAAGCGCTCGTGGGTTCCGAGCGGCGCCCGGTGGATGCAGAGCGGGGTCTTTTCCGCGCCGTCCTTGTCGACGTACTTCAGGCCGAACCGGCCGGGCACGGCGAAGTCGACCTGGTTGGTGGCGATGGTGAATTCGCGGCCGATCGAGCTCCAGACCTGGACGTCGATCTTCGGGCCGTAGAAGGCCGCCTCGTTCGGCACCTCGACGTAGTTGATCTTCTGGTCGATGAGCGTCTGGCGGACGAGGTCCTCGGTCTTCTTCCAGAGCGCCGGGTCGTCGATGAATTTCTTGCCCAGTTCGCGCGGGTCGTGGGTCGAGAAGCGCATGACGTACTTCTTCAGGCCGAACAGCTTGAAGTAGGCCAGGTACATGGCGTTGACGGCCTTGAACTCGGAGGCGAACTGCTCCGGGGTGCAGTAGATGTGGGCGTCGTTCATGTTCATCGACCGGACGCGCATCAGGCCCATGAGCTCGCCGCTCTGCTCGTAGCGGTAGCAGGTCCCGTACTCGGCCAGCCGGAGCGGCAGGTCGCGGTAGCTGCGCGGCTCGGCGGCGTAGATCTGGTGGTGGTGCGGGCAGTTCATCGCCTTGAGGTAGTAGATGGTCTCCCCGCTCTCCTCCTTCATGGTCATCGGCGGGAACATGCTGTCCGCGTAGTACGGCAGGTGGCCGGAGGTCTTGTACATGATCTCCTTGGCCACGTGCGGGGTGCGGACCCGGCAGTAGCCGCCCTTGAACTCAGCTTCCTTGGCCAGCTTTTCCAGTTCCTCGGTCAGGATGGCGCCGTTGGGGAGCCAGAGCGGCAGGCCGGGGCCGACGAGGTCGCTGAAGGCGAACAGCTTCAGGTCCTTGCCCAGGCGCCGGTGGTCGCGCTTTTCGGCCTCCTCGAGCATCTTCAGGTACTCCGCCAGTTCGTTCTGGGTCGGAAAGGCGTACCCGTAGACGCGCTGGAGCATCGGGTTCTTCTCGTTGCCGCGCCAGTAGGCGCCGGCCACGGTCTTGATCTTGACCACGCCGACCTCCCTGGTCGAGGCCACGTGAGGGCCGCGGCAGAGGTCGACGAACTTGCCGGTCTTGTAGATGGAAGCCGAGGTCGCGCCGACGTCGATGTCGCCCGCCTCCTCGGAGGTGACCTTGGTCGAGCCCTTGGACTTGAGGGCCTCGAGCAGCTCCACCTTGTAGGGCTGGTTCAGCTTCCTGAAGAATTCGATCGCCTCGTCGATCGGCATCTCTTCGCGCACGAACGGCTCGTTGCGCTGGATGATCTTGTCGATGCGCTTCTCGATCTTCTGGAGGTCGAGCGGGGTGAGCGGCTTCGGCAGGTCGATATCGTAATAGAACCCGTTCTCGATGACCGGGCCGACGCCGAATTTGGCCTCAGGATAAAGCTCCTGGACCGCCGCGGCCAGCACGTGCGCCGCCGAGTGGCGCATGGTGTCGACCTTGGTGAAATCCTGTGGTTTGATCGCAGGCATATACAAGCCTGAACTGGTTAGTGCCGGCTCTCGGCCGGCGCGGCTGCCTTAATAGCGGTCGCTTTTTCGGCAGCGGGGCTGCGGAAAACCGCCGGGTGCGGGAGCGCGACATCGTCCCCCGGGGGCGGAAAAATTCTGTTATAGGATACCGGAAACGGGCTTCGTCGGCCAGTGGCCAGGGCTGGCGCACTGACCAAGCGCCGCTTACGAAAATCCCGCCTTTCGGCGGGGCAGGTCGTCGGCTTCGAGCACGGCA
>JBAIWZ010000002.1:0-1968 GCA_037916955.1 Acutalibacteraceae bacterium
TATCTATCGGACACCTCCTGGCATTTTGGGAGATGTCTTTTTTTGGTTGCGATCCCGGAGTGTTCCGAATGGATGCAGACGACAACCCGCTAATATACCCAACCGAACCGCAGAAGGCATATCCGGCAGCCATACTCCTGGATCTGGGACCACGCCTACCCGCCGCCCGGCAATCATGCCGGGTTCCCGGGGATGGACGCTCCGACCAAGGTTGCCATTTCGATTGACCCTTACGCCGCCTTCTGCATCAGCCGCAGGCGGCTCTTTTTTTGCCATTATTTTGTTTTGTGGAGGTGCGTCATGGCTTACCTGAGCGAAATCATCGGACGCCGGGTCACCGACCTGGACGGAGAGGTGGTCGGCAGGCTCAAGGACGTGATCGTCCGTCCCTGGGCGGATTTTCCCCATCCCTTGATCGAGGCCGTGGTCGTGGACGAGAAGACCGGCCAGAAGGTCATGCCGTTCTCGGCGGTGGCGGCCCTGCTCTCGCCGGTCATTCCCCTGAAATACCGCTCGGACGAGGTCCCTTCCTTCGAGCTCAAGAACGACGACATCCTGCTCTCCCGTGACGTGCTCGACCAGCAGATCATCGACACCGACGGCGCCCGGGTGGTGCGGGTCAACGATGTCGAGCTGACCCGCGTCAACGGCTCGATCTACGTCAGCAACGTGGATATCTCCTGGCTGGGCATCATCCGCCGCCTGGGCCTGGTGGCCATGGCGCACCTGCTCGCCGGGCACATGAAGCAGAAGGGCATCTCCTGGGACGACGTGGAGCTGCTGCGCCGCGACCAGTCCACCCAGCTGCGCGTCTCGGCCGAGAAGCTGCGCGATCTGCACCCGGCCGACCTGGCGGAGATCGTCAGCGACCTGAACAAGCTGGAGAGCGGCCAGCTGCTGGATAAGCTGGACGTGCCGCACCTGGCCGATACCCTCGAGGAGGTCGAGCCCGAGTTCCAGGCCGAGTTGATCGAGCACATGTCCGACGAGAAGGTGGCCGACGTGCTCGAAGAGATGGAGCCCGACGAGGCGGCCGACCTGCTGGGGGACATGCCCAAGGAGCGCAAGGAAGGCCTGCTGGCCTTGATGGAGAAGGACGAGGCCGACGATGTGCGCAAGCTGCTGGCTTATCCGGAGGACTCGGCCGGCGGCATCATGACCACCGAGTATGCCGCCGTGCGGGCGGACCTGCCGGCCGCGGACGCCATCAACGCCCTGCGCGGCATGGCCGACAAAGTCGAGACCATGTTCTACGTCTACGTCACCGACGAGGAGAACCACCTCATCGGCGCGTTTTCATTGAACAATCTGATCTTCGCCAGCCCGGGAACGCCCATCCGCGAGTTCATGGCCAAACGCGTCATCAGCGTCTACCTGACCGACGACCAGGAAACGGTGGCCCAGACGGTGGCCAAGTACGACCTGGTCGCCATCCCGGTGGTGGACGAAGAGAATCGCCTGCATGGCATTGTCACCGCCGACGACGCCCTGGACAAGGTCATCCCGACCGCCTGGAAGAAACGCCTGCCGCGCTTTTACCGCTGAACATCCTTGGGAGGAATCCATGACGAAGCTAACCGCCACCGCCCGGCGCGGCTTTTTCGCCCGTTCCTGGAAACAGATCCTGGTCTTCCTGTCGGTCTTCGGGCCGGCGACCATCACCGCCATGTCGGACAACGACGCCGGCGGCGTGGCCACCTATTCCATCGCCGGCGCCAAACTGGGATATCCCATCCTGTTCCTGCTGGTGATCATCACGGTGCTGCTGGGCGTGACCCAGGAGATGGGCATGCGCCTGGCGGTCATCAGCCGCAAGGGCCTGGCTGATCTGATCCGCGAGAAGTTCGGCGTGCGCACGGCGGTGTTCATGTTCGGGGCCCTGCTGGTGGCCAACATCGGCACGCTGATCACCGACCTGTCGGCGGTCAAGACCACCAGCAAGCTGCTGAACCTGCCGGCCCTGCCCTC
>JBAIWZ010000003.1:0-9199 GCA_037916955.1 Acutalibacteraceae bacterium
CCGGCCAGTTCGCCGGGCTGCAGCGACCCGCCGCGGGTACTGCCGCCGATCACCAGGTCGTTGTTGCGGATGAGCGCGCGCAGTTCCGTCAGGAAGGTCTCGACCTCGGCGGGCGGCAGGTTGGGCCGGACCCGCTCGAGGCTCTCGCGGGAGGCGTCGATCATCTCCACGTCGATCTCGGCCTCGGCCGGCCGGTCCGCGGCCACGTCGTCGATCAGGCCCTCCCGGGCCGCGTATTCGGTCAGCACCAGCCGCGCCAGTTCGCGGCGGCCGGGATCCGCGCCCCATTGCTGGAGCAACTCGGCCAGTTCCTCCCGTCCGAGTCGCTGCGCGGCCGGATCGGGCCTGGCCGCGTCGCCCACGGCCCGTTCTTCGAGCCAGCCGGTCAGCTCGGCCCTTTCGTCCGGACTCATCGTCTTGGCTTCGGCCAGCGCGCGCGAGGCCAGCCGGCCGGCGGCCGACCGGTCCATCTCGCGCATGATCCCGCGCCGGCAGTCCGCGGCCCGGGCGCGGTCGAATCCCTTGTCGGTCTTCTTGATGTAATCGGCGACCAGCTTCCGGTCGGCTTCGGTCAGGTCCTTGGACGGGTCCTCGCTCGTCAGGTAGACGCGGACGATCTCGCCCCAGTATTCGACGGCCTTGTCCTCGAGTTCCTTGGCCTTGTCGGCGTTGTTGATGGATTCGACGTAGCCCGAACGGTAGCGGTCGGCGGCCTGGACCCTGGCGGTGACCGCGGCTTTGAGCGCGGCGCGGCCGGCGGCGTCCAGCTGGACATCACGCTCCCAATCGTTGGCGTGGCCGACCTCGTGGGTGAGGGTATTGACCAGGTTTTCCCGCCTTTTTTGCCCTTTCGAACCGCGGTAATAGATGATGGAGCTGCCTCGTTTTTCCTTGCCGGTCGTGGCCGCCGCGCGGACGCCGGCGAGGCCGTAATTGGTCAGTTCCGGACCTTCCTCATCCTTGTATTCGATGCTCTCGATGTCCTCGCGCCAGCCGTTCGGCAGGGTCTGGCTGATCAGCCGGCCCATGCGCTCGGGCGTCGCTTCCGGATCGAGCCGCTCGATCCTGACCGTCGGCAGCGGCTCATGTTCCTTTTCGACGGTGGCGACCAGCGCCTCGATGCCGATGACCGCGGCGGTCGCGTAACGGATGTACTTCCGGCCCAGGAAGCGGCCGATCTTGGCGACCGCCCCTTCGCTGGCCCGTTTGTATTCGCGCATCGTCCTTTCCCACTCGTCCCGGATCTCGCGCGCCCGCTGCTGGGCCAGCGCTTCGATCATGCTGGTGGCCCGTTCGCGGGTCTCCTCGGGATACTGCAAAAAATGGTCCACCAGATCGTCATAGACCGATCTCAGCCAGGCGTCGCTGAGATCGCCAAGAAGGACGGGTGGCAGAGGCTCCTGTTCGGGTACCGGCGACTCGGGTTGTTCCTGCGGCCGCGGCCGCTCTTTTCCGTTCATAGGTCAGCCGTACACTCCAATATTCCAGCGTTCGGCCGAATAGTCAAAAAGGCCCGGCCTGGACCTCGCCGGAGAGCCGGGCGAAGAGGCCGTCGAGCCGCCGGGCGCTTTCGTCCCAGGTGAAAAGCCTGGCGCGCTCGAGGCCGCGGGCCGTGAGCGTCCGGCGCAGCGGTTCGTCGTCGAGCAGCGCGGCCATGGCTTCGGCGATCTCGCCGATGTCGTGCGGATTGACCAGCAGGCCGGCGCTGCCGACCACTTCTCCGAGCGAGGTGGCCTGGCTGACGACGGTCGGCGTGCCGCAGGCCATGGCTTCGAGCGGCGGGATGCCGAAGCCCTCGTAGAACGAAGGGTAGACCAGCGCCGTCGCGGCGGAGTACAGCGCCGGCTTCTCCGATTCGGTCACGTAATCCAGGAAGCGGATCCGGGCGCGCGCCGGCGACAGCGCGGCCTGGTGAAAGATGTCCTGATAGAGCCAGCCGCGGCCGCCGGCGATGACCAGCCGTTCCCGCGGGCCGAGTTTTTCGAAGGCGGAGATGACGCCGGGGATGTTCTTCCGCGGCTCGAGCGTGCCCAGGAACAGGAAGTAGCCGGGCGTCAGGCCGTACCGGCTCATGACCGGCTCCCATTCTTCCCGCGGCACCGGCCGGAACTCCGGGCCGACGCCGGGGTTGATCACGGTGATCTTGCCGGCCGGCACGCCGTAGGTCTCGATGATGTCGTCCCGGGTGTGTTCGGAGACGGCGACCACCGACGCCGCCCGGCTGAGCAGGCGGCGCGGCGCGACCAGCGAGTGCCAGAGCCGCTGTTTCGCCGAGAAGAGGTCCGGATAGCGCTCGAAGGACAGGTCGTGCACGGTGACGGCGAGCGGCGCGCGGGCGCGGGCGAAGTTGAGGTTCGGCAGGTAGACCAGGTCGGCGCCGCCGCAGAGGTCGTCGATGGCCGGCAGCCCGACGCCGGCGAACGACAGGTTGAGGAGGCGGTTCGGGAAACGGGTGAAGCGGTGCTCGACGTTCCGCGAGCGCGGCGGGATGTCCGTCGGCAGGCGCCGGCCGTAGGCGTTGCAGAAGAGGACGTACCGCCGGTCCGGCGCGGCCGGCCGGGCGAGCAGGGACTGCAAAAGCCGGACGGCGTAATTGGCGACGCCGCTGCGGTTCAGTTCCAGGAGGGGCCGGATGTCGATGACGATGCGCATGCCGGAATTCTAACAGGCAAAATTGGCCGGGGCAAACGAAAAAACGGCCTTCCGGCCGTTCGGGTCGCCGTCACTCCTGTTTCACCGTAACTTTGCGGACCTCGCTGCGCTCTCCCATCTTCCATTTCAGCCACTCGCGTTCGACCAGGCCCCGGATCTTCTGCATGAAGCGCTCGGTGTCGTACTGTTCGGCGTGGGCCCGGATGTCCCGGGGATCGAACCGTTCCGGCTCGAAACGGATGATCTCGTTGGCCAGCTCCTCCCAGCTCTGTTCGTCGATGAAGACGCCGGTCTTTCCCTCGACCACCGTTTCGACGGCGCCGCCCTTGCGGTAGGCGATGACCGGCCGGCCGGAGGCCATGGCCTCGACCGCGGTGATGCCGAAGTCCTCCTCCTGCGGGTGGAGGTAGGCGATGGCCTTGCGGTAGAGTTCGGCCTTGTCGGCCTCGCTCACCTTGCCGACGAATTCGATGTTCTGATGCGCCTCCGCGCGCAGCGCCTCCAGTTCCGGCCCCTCGCCGAAGATCTTGAGCGGGATGCCGAGCTTGTTGAACGCCCGGACCACGATGTCGAAGCGTTTGTAGGCGACGAGCCGGCCGCCGGCGACGTAATAGTTCTCGATGCGCGGCGCGACCGAAAAGCGGGAGGTCTCGACCGGCGGATGGATGACCTCGCTGTCGCGCTGGTAGTACTTGCGGATCCGTTCGCGGACGGTCTCGGAATTGGCGATGAAGCGGTCCACCCGCTCGGCGGCCTGGCGGTCCCAGACGCGGATGCCCGACAGGACGTAGGGGACGAGCGCCTTGATCGGCCGCGGCAGCCCGAGTTCGCTGACGTAGGAATGGGTGTCGGACCAGAGATAACGGGTCGGCGTGTGGCAGTAGCAGAGGTGCAGGGTGTCCGGACGGGTGATGATGCCCTTGGCGAAGGCCGAAGTGCTCGACAGCACGACGTCGAAGTCGTTCAGGTCGTAATGCTCGGTGGCCGCCGGCATGAGCGGCATGAACCATTTGTATTTCTTGAGGGCGAACGGCGTGTCCTGCAGGAACGAGGTCCGGATGTCCTTGCCGTCGAAGGCCCGGCCGACCCGCTTCGGGTCGTAGAGCAGGACGTGCGTCGGCGCTTCCGGCCAGATGCGCTGAAAAACCTGGAGGACGCGCTCGGCGCCGCCATCCTGTATCAGGTAATCATGTACCAGCGCGACTTTCATATTCTATACGCGGTGCCTGACACCGGGCGACTTTATGTCGCGAGGTGTCTGGCTCCGCAACATTGGTCAACTAAGACACCTCCTTTAATAAGCGCCTTTGCGGGTCAGCACGGCGTAAGGCGTCTTCAGCAGTATCGCCAGGTCCAGGCCCGGCGTCCAGTTCTCTATATAATAGACATCTAGCCTCACCTCTTCGTCAAAGTCCAGGTCGGCGCGGCCGGAGACCTGCGCCAGGCCGGTGATGCCGGGTTTGACGGTGAAGACCCGGCGGTGGTGGTCCTGGTACTTGGCGACCTCCTCGGGGAGATGCGGCCGCGGGCCGACCAGGCTCATCCGGCCGATGAGCACCAGGAACAGTTCGGGCAGTTCGTCGATCGAATACTTGCGGATGAACCGGCCGACGCGGGTGATCCGCGGGTCGTCCTTGAGTTTGACCAGCGGGCCTTCCTGACGGGTGTCGAGGTGGGCCAGTTCGGTGTAGCGGAGGTTGTGCGTGCCCGGCCGCATCGAACGGAATTTCAGGTAGCGGAACGGCTTGCCGTGTTCGCCGACGCGCATGACCGGCGAACCGTCGTCGAGGCGGCTGAAGAAGACCGGCCCCTTGGAGTCGATGACGACGGCCAGGGCCGTCACCAGCATGATCGGCGACGTCAGGACGATCAGGATGACCGAGACGGCCACGTCGAAGACGCGCTTGATGACGCGCCCCCAGCCGTCCAGCCGGGTGCCTTTGACCTCGACGATCGGGATGCCGGCGATCGTGCCGAGATCGATGTTCTTGGCATGGGTGGCCAGCAGGTCGGCCGAGTAGCGGAAGGTCAGCTGGCGGGACTCGCAGAAGCCGAGGACGCGGCCGAGTTCCTGGCGGTCGACGTCCGGGTCGGTGACGATGATCTCGTCCAGGCCGTCGTTGGCGGCCAGGCCGGCCAGGTCCTTCTCGACGGCGTCGTCGAAGCGGGGGACGACCTTGATCAGCTTGTAGCCGAAGGCCGGGCTCTTGGCGAAGGCGGCGGTCAGCGTCTTGGTGGTCCGCTCGTCGCCGCCGACGATCACGACCTTGCGGGTGCCGACGCCGAAGCGCAGCAGGAGCCGCTGCAGGAGGCGGATGGCGATCCGGCCGGCGCTCAGGTAGACGACCGACAGCACCCAGGCCGCCAGGATGATGAAGCGCGACGAGAACAGTTCGCGGCGGAAGAAGACGATGACGATGAAGGTCAGGATGGCCGCCGAGGTGGCGAAGAAGATGCGGGCCAGTTCCGACTTGATCCGTCTCGGTCCGCCGACGGCGTAGAGGCCGGACATCGCCAGGAAGAAAACGAAAAGCAGGCCGGCGCCGGCCGCGAGGAGGACGTAGTCGTGGAACGGGAGGTCGAAGACCACCGGCCGCAGGGCGGCCAGCCAGCCGAAGCGGACCGAGTAGGCCGTGATCGCCGCCGCGAAGACCAGCACGAAGTCGAGCGGGACGAGGGCGACGGTGAAGGCCAATTCGCTTCTTTTCATATGGTATCGCTACTTATATTAGATGTTCGCCGGCTTTGAGGCAATATCGGCGGGTCAAGAAAAGAGAGGCGATCGACGCCTCTCTTGGAGATTCAGACCCCGGCGACCCAGCCCGCCGGCGTGTCCAGTTTGATGATGGTCTCGGCCCAGAGCCGCAGGAATTCTTCCTGGCTCTGCGGCGGCCGGTGGCCGAGGTCGATGAGCGGCCGTTCGGCCAGGTGCTCGACCGCCTCGGGAACGAAGGTCTCGATCGGCAGCAGCACGGCCAGGCTCGCGCCGCGATGCCGGATGATGGCGCTGCTGTCGAGCCGGAAGTCCATCCGGCTGGCCAGCGGACCGTCGGGATCGCGTTCGAAGCGGACCTGACGCATGATGTCGCAGACCGGGCGGAAAGCCGCCGGGAAGATGATCATCGGCCAGTCGGGCATCGTGGCCGCGACCGCCTGGAGGAAGTCGGCCCGGCCGACGCTCAGGTACCGCGTGCCGCCGCGCTCTTCGAGCTCGTTGAACCGGCCGGAGCCGATCTCGAACCGCACGTACTTGGCTTTGCCGACTAGGGTCAGGATGGACTCCGCCATGACGGCTCTCCTTTAAGCTGGAACTGTTTTAAGGGACGAAAGGACCGGTCAATATGGCGCATTTTTCATGTATTGTCAATCCCGGCACCGGCCGCCGGATTGACAAAATGGCCATTTTAAGCTATGTTTCAGCAGTTCCTTGAAAGAGGGACCGTTAAGGTCTGCCGGATGATCGCTCCCCGCGCAAGCGGCGGAGAGGAAAGTCCGAACACCGCTCCGAGCCGCAAGGTTCGGGGAAGAGACAGTCGCTAACGGCGACCGGGAGCAAGGTTGGCGGGGCTTTTTTCGAAGAAGCCTCGACGCCCCAAGCCCAGGGAGAGTGCAACAGAAAATACACCGCCCGAGTCCTTGAGACGAGTTCCGCGGCGCAAGCCGCGGACGGGTAAGGTTGAAATCGTGGGGTAAGAGCCCACGCGGGACGGCGAAGCCGCCCTGCACCCGAGGCCGCGCAAGCGGCCGACTGGTACAGGGCCGGCCCAGCCCGGACATGAACGCTTGCGTTCCAATGTCCAGGCCACGTGAGTGGCGCCGTGGAAAACACCTGTCCGGTGCAAGAGCAAGTTTGGTAGCTCGCAGCCCTGAAGCATAAAGCTTCAGGGCGAGGTTCCGAGCAATCGGGATCACAGAGAGATGATCATCCTCCGGGCGCAAGTCCGGACGACGGAATTCGGCTTACAGGCCGGCCTTAACGCAAAACCCGCCCAGCAATGGGCGGGTTTTGATTTCCAAAAAAAAATCCCGCTCTCTTTCGAGGGCGGGATAGTCGTTTGTTCCGAAATGAGTGCCGTCAGGCGGTGGAGCCGATGAAGCGGCGGAGCAGGGCGGACGTGTCCCAGGGTTCGGCGCCGATGTGCCGGACCAGGTCCTCGTTCTCCCAGCTTTCGCCCTTGGCCCAGAGGCCCTTGAGGAACTCGCCGGCCGCGGGGCAGCGGAACCAGTCCGGTCCGAAGTCGCGCACGAGCTTCTCGCGCAGTTGGGCTTCGGCCAGCCAGGCGCGCAGGTAGTCGGCCGTGTAGAGGTCCTCATCCATGTCCAGCAGGTAGCTGACGTCGTCATAGGCGGTGCCCGTGTACGACGACAGGATCTGCCGGTAGGCGAAGGCGTTGTGCCAGTTGTCGAGTGGCTGCTTGCTGAACTCGATCTCGTACTCCAGCTTGCCGAGGAAGCGGCGCAGCAGGTAGAGATCGGCCAGCTTCAGCCGGTCGGCGACGTCGGCGGCCTGTTCCGGATCGAGCCCGGCGACGGAGACGAGCCAGCGCTCGTTCTGGGTCAGGTACTCGAACAGGAAGGAGAAGACCTCGGTCAGCGCGTACGAGCGGGGCATGGCCCGGTACTCGTAGCAGAGCTGGTCGCCGGTCAGGGCGTAGTGCCAGGCATGGCCGGCCTCGTGCAGGAAGGACGCGTAGTCCTCGACGCCGCCGCGCGGCTTGATGGACAGATGAACCTCCTCGGGCGGGTTGATCCCGACGCAGAAGGCGCGGCTGTCCTTGCCGGGACGGTTCTCGGCGTCGACGCGCAGGTTGGCCTGGGCGGCGAAGTCGAGTCCGAGTCCGCGGAACGTCTCCAGACAGATCGGCAGCAGGCGCTTCGCCGGGAACAGCCGGTCGAACTCGCGCATGCCGAGGAAGTAGGACTCGTGGGCCCGCGACATGCCGGGGAACCGCAGCCGGAGGCGCTTGCGGACGTGGTCGCGCATGGCCTCCATGTACAGCTCCTCGGTGGCGGCGCGGACCGGCGCCAGCTTGGCGGCCAGGTCGGCGAGCGAGAACCGCTTCCGCTTCTCGGCGTAGTCGCGCTCGTTGACGAAGCCCTGCCGGTTCATCGTCCGGAGCCGCAGCTTGTTGTACTCGACGGCCAGCGGGTTGAGCTTGTCCTCGATGAAGCCGAGGTAAGCGTTCCAGAGGCGCTCGCGGCGCTCCGGGTCCCGTTCGGCCGAAAGCCGCGGGATGACGTCGTGGTAGGGGACGTTGCGTCCGGCGCAGTGCACCTGGCCGCGGCTCTGGGCCGTGTCCAGTTCGTCCGAGGCCTTGGCCAGCTTGCGGGCGATCAGGCCCTCGAGCAGGTGCCAGGCGGACCGGTCGTGGCGTTCGATGACCGCCCGGCCGAACAGGCAGTCGGCGAGGTGGCGCGTGTACTTCACGTTCTTCGGCGAGAAGAGCGCGGCGTACTTGGCCGCGACCGCGGCGGTATCGGACACGGTCTTGAGGCCGTTCCCGACGGCCAGCACCTCGGCGCAGATGTCGCGTTCGTAGGATTCGCAGTCCCAGATGATCCGCTCGTAGGCGGACGGCTGACGGGGGCGGTAGGTAAAAGCGCTGCTCCGGTACGAAGCGCGGCCCTTGTCGGGCCGGCTGGTCTTGTTCGGCTTCTTATTGTTCCTGTCGGGAGCCGGCTTCCGGATCTTTCTCATCAATAGCTCCTTTCGACGACGGCTTTTCAAAGAGCCGAACAGACCGTAGCCTGTTCGGCTCATTTTGTCAATGGGTTTTGACGCCAATTTACGCTTAATTTACGTCTTCAGCGGATGCCGATCAGGCGCCGGACCTCGTCCATGGTCTTTTTGGCCGCCGCCCGCGCTTTTTTGGCTCCGGCGTCCAGGATCTCGCGGACCTGCTCCGGCTCCTTGGCCAGCTTTTTGCGCTTGGCCCGGAACGCGGCGAAATGTTCGGCCACCCGGTCGGCGACCAGGCGCTTCAGTTCGGAATATTTGATCGGCTGGGCGGCGAAGATCCGGTCGGCCTCGCCCGGCTTGCCGACCAGCTTCAGGATGGCCAGCAGGTTCCAGACGCCGGCCTGGCCGCGCAGCGCCTCGTCGTCCTCGTGCGCGTCGGCGTGCGTGATCAGCTTGTGCTCGAGCTCCTCCTCCGACAGCGACAGGACGCCGGTCGATTCGGTGACCGCGCTCTTGACCTTGTCGTAGATGACGTCGGGTTCGTCGGTCAGGGCGATGAACGACCGTTCGCCGAGGCTCTTGGACATCTTCTTCAGCGGGTCGTTGAGGCTGCGGATCTTCGGCGTGTCGGTCAGGAGCGGCGCGGCCTCGGGGAAGAATTCGCCGTAGCGGTTGTTGACGAAGCGGGCGACGTCGCGGGTCAGTTCGATGTGCTGGATCTGGTCGCGTCCGACCGGCACGCGGTCGCCCTTGTAGATCAGGATGTCGGCGGCCTGCAGGACCGGGTAGTCGAAGAGCGCGGCGTTGACGTTCTCCTGCTGGCGGCCGGCCTTGTCCTTGAACTGGGTCATCCGTTCGAGGAAGGAC
>JBAIWZ010000004.1:0-5615 GCA_037916955.1 Acutalibacteraceae bacterium
CATGGGCTATCTGGAACGCGGCCGCGACGAGATCTACCACCTGGAACAGGACGACCTGTATCTCATCGGCACCTCCGAGCACGTCCTCGGGCCGATGCACGCCGACGAGGTCTTCATGGAGACCGAGCTGCCGCGCCGCTACGCCGGCTTCTCCACCTGCTTCCGCCGCGAGGCCGGTTCCTACGGCAAGGACGTCCGCGGCATCCTCCGCGTCCACCAGTTCGACAAGGTGGAGATGTTCTCCTTCACCCTGCCTGAGCATTCCGCCGCCGAACACGAACGCCTGTTGGCTATGGAAGAGCGCCTGATGCAGGGCCTCGGCCTGCCGTACCGCGTGCTGGGCATCGTCAGCGGCGACCTCGGCGACCCGGCGGCCAAAAAGTACGACATCGAGGCCTGGATCCCGTCGCAGAACACCTACCGCGAGACCCACTCCACCTCGAACTGCACCGACTGGCAGGCGCGCCGGCTGAACGTCCGGGTCAAACGGAAGAACGGCGAGATGCAGTACGTCCACACCCTGAACGGCACGGCCTTCGCCATCGGCCGGACGATCATCGCCATCATGGAGAACTTCCAGCGCGAGGACGGCACGATCCAGGTGCCGCCGGCGCTCGTGCCTTACATGGGCGGCCGCACGGTCATCGGTCCGCGCTAGGACGTTATGGTCGGCTCCGGCAGCAAAACCTGGGTTGAGGTCTCGCGTTCGGCCCTGCGGTCGAACGCGGCCGCGTTGAAAAAAGCGGTCGGCCGCGGAGTGAAACTGATCGCCGTGGTCAAATCCAACGCCTACGGACACGGCCTGCCGGAAACGGTCAAAGCCGTCGGCTCCCAAGCCGACTGGTTCGCCGTGGATTCGACCGTCGAAGCGGAGGCCGTCCGCCGCGCCGGCTCGAATAAACCCGTCCTGGTCCTCGGCTACACGCCTGACTGGCTGCTGGCCGGCGCCGTCCGCCGGGGCTTCAGCTTCGTCGCCTACAATTTCGGCACCTTCCGGGCCCTGGCCCGCGTCGCCTCGGCCAGGTATCCGGCCAAGGTCCATCTCAAAATGGAGACCGGCACCTCGCGGCAGGGGATCCTCTATAAGGACCTGCCCGGCATCCTGAAACTGATCGCCAGATACCCGCAGATCCGCGTCGAGGGCGTTTCCACGCACTACGCCAACATCGAGGACACGACCGACCCGGCTTACGCCATGCGCCAGCTCAAGCGCTTCAACGAGTCGCTCGATCAGGTCCGTTCCGCGGGCTTCAGACCGGAGATCGTCCATACCGCCTGCAGCGCCGCGGCGATACTTTATCCGCAGACGCGTTTCAGCGGCGTGCGCACCGGCATCGCCCTCTACGGGCTGTGGCCGTCGGAATCGACGAGACAGAGCGCGGCCGGCAGCGGCCTCAAACTCCGCCCGGCCCTGGCCTGGAAGACCGTCGTCGCCCAGGTCAAACGCCTGCCGAAGGGCACGCCGATCAGCTACGGACTGACGGAGCGGCTGCGCCGCGACTCGACGGTCGCCGTGCTGCCGGTCGGCTATTGGGACGGCTTCGACCGGGGCTTCTCGTCGGTCGGCCAGGTCCTCATCGGCGGCCGGCGCGCCAAGGTCCTCGGCCGCGTCTGCATGAACATGTGCGTCGTCGACGCGATCGGCATCCCGAACGTCCGTCCCGGCCAGGAGGCCGTCCTCATCGGCCGCCAACGCGGCGCGTCGGTCACGGCCGAAGAGGCCGCCGACCGCCTCGGCACCATCAATTACGAGGTCGTCACCCGCATCAACCCCCTGATCCCGCGGGTCCTGGTAAAATAAGAACATGTCTTCGCGCAAAAAGATCAACGTCGCGGTCATCTACGGCGGGCGCTCGGGCGAGCACGAGGTTTCGGTGCTGTCCGCGGCCTCCGTGATCTCGGCTCTGAGCCACCAGAAATATTCGGTCCGGCCGATCATGATCGGCAAGGACGGACGCTGGCACGCGATCGGCCGGCTCAAGCCGGACTCGCCCCTTACGGCGCTGGACGAACCGGGCGCTGACGGCCCGGCCCCCGCGAAGAACGCCAGTCTGGCCGTCGGCACGGTCGATCAGCCCGCCGACGCCGGCGTGGACGTGGTCTTCCCGCTGGTCCACGGCACGGGCGGCGAGGACGGCTGCCTCCAGGGTTTCCTGGAGCTCGCCGGCAAGCCTTACGTCGGCAGCGGCGTCCTGGGTTCGGCGCTGGGCATGGACAAGGCCGTGCAGAAGAAGTTGCTCAAACAGGCAGGCCTGCCGGTCGTTCCGGCGATCGACTTCAAGGTCGATGACTGGGAACGCCGCCGGTCCGCCCTGATCCGCGAAGCCGAACGGTCCCTCGGTTATCCGATGTTCGTCAAGCCGGTCAACCTCGGCTCGTCCGTCGGCATTTCCAAGGCCCACGACCGCCAGGAGCTCATCAAAGGGGTCGCCCTGGCTCTGCGCTACGACACCAAGATCCTGATCGAGAAAGGCGTCAAGAACGCCCGCGAGATCGAGTGCGCCGTCATCGGCGACGATCTCGATGTCCGCGTCTCCGTCCCCGGCGAGATCGTGCCGTCGAACGAGTTCTACGATTACGAGGCCAAATACATCGACGGCCGCTCCGAGATGCGCATTCCCGCGAAACTGCCGGCCGCCCTGGCCCGCCGCGTCCGCGGCTACGCGGAGCGCGTCTTCCGGACGCTCGAGACCCACGGCTACGCCCGCGTCGACTGTTTCGTCACCAAGGGCCCGCGGCCGCGCGTCTTCGTCAACGAGATCAACACCATTCCCGGATTCACCCGGTTCAGCATGTTCCCGAAGCTCTGGGAGGCCAGCGGCCTGCCCTACGGGGAACTGCTCGACACCCTGATCGGCCTGGCGCTCGCTCGCGGCCGCCGGCAAGCGGCGCTGGAGCGCTCCTATGAGCCGAAACGGAAAGGAGGGGAGGGGAGATGAGGCGCATCCGACACGGCACCGCCCACCGCCTGGGACTGCCCGGCCGTACTTTCCGGTCGAAGCGTCTGGGCAATCCGCTGTTCGCCAACGTGCGGGGACGCGGCGGCCGCAACGCCGAACTCGGCCGCCGGGCCAGGCTGGCCGCCCTGTTCGCCGTGCCCGCGATCCTGGTCGCCGGCGTCGGCTGGCTCCTTTTTTGGAGCCCGTATTTCCGCATCAAGAACGTCACGGTCACCGGCGCCTCGGCGGCCACCGAATCCGGCATCCGTTCGATCATCAACGATCGCCTCGGCCGCAGCCGCCTCCTCCTTCTGCCTCAGGCGGGAATTTTCGCGTTCGACAAATCGGGGGCGCTCCGCGACATCAGCGCCAAATATTTCCTTGATTCCCTGGACCTGAACAAGAAGCTTCCCGGCGGCCTCACGATCGACGTCAAGGAAAAGACGACACGCGCCGCTTTCCTGATCGGCAACCGCTTCCTGGCCGTGGACGAACTCGGCTTCGTGCTCCGCGACCTCGCCGCTCCGGAGATCGAGGCGCTCGGCGAACTCCCGCCCGGCTTCGTTTCCGCGCCGGTCTCGGAGCTCGGCGCCCAGACCGTCGAGATCGATACGGCCAAGGGCGCCGCCGCGGACGCCAATCCGCCGAACGCCGCGCCGGTGAAGAACAACGACAGCCGCTGGCCGCTGATCGTCGACGCCGGACAGGGCGGCATGGCCGACCAGGCCCGCGACCTCAAGGCAGGCGACGCCGCCGTCTCGTCGGCCGCGGTCGCCCTCATCCTGCAGGCTTACGCCCGTCTTCCCGACATCGCCGGCTCGCGCGTCCGCTGGTTCACCGTCCAGAAGGGCAGCGAGACCGTGGAGGCCGACATGGAGGGCGGCTGGCGCATCTTCCTGACCTCGGCTCTGCCTTTCGACGTCCAGGGCAGCCGGCTGTCCCTGGTCCTCAAGGAGAAGATCGGCGGCCAGAAGAGCAGCCTGGATTACCTTGATCTGCGCTACGACGCCCGCGTCTTCTACCGGCTGAAGACCGCTCCGCCCCCGACCGACAAAAAATAGCTGAACCAGGCCAAATCGGGGGTCGAGGGCTTGTAATTACCGAACGCTTTGCTAAGGTGGCTTTGCGTTCGTTTTTTCGCTCATTAAAGAAGAATACGCCCCAAAAAAGAGGAGGCGCCGCATGAACCGTAAGTCTCTGCTCATTTGGCTGCTCATGCTCGGCCTGATGTTCGTGACCTTCACCTGGATGGGAAATCGGGAAAAGTCCGCCGCCGGTCCCAAGGCCGTCACGATCAGCGAGCTGATCGGCATGGTCGAGGCGGACCAGGTCAAAGAGGTCCTGATCTCCGGCAAGGAGCGCGGCGGCAAGGAGATCGCCGCGGTGACCAAGAAGGACGAGGCCCTCAAGAGCTTCGCCCTCGACACGGACGACCTGCGCAAGGCGCTGAACGCCCACAAGGTCAAGTACGCCGAACGCGAGGCGCCGGACAGCGGCGGCTCGGTCTGGCTGGCCGTGCTCCTGAACTTCCTGCCGATCATCCTGATCGTGTTCTTCGTCCTCTGGATGATGAACCGGGCCCAGGGCGGCGGGGGAGCGAGCCGGGTCATCGGCGGCCACACCGCCACCAAGGCCAAGCTCTACCAGACCAGCGACACCACCTTCAACGACGTCGCCGGCATCGACGAAGCCGTCGAAGAGGTCCGCGACCTGGTCGGCTTCCTGAGCAACCCCAAGGCGTTCAACCGCCTCGGCGGCCGCATTCCGCGGGGCGTCCTGCTGGTCGGCCCCTCGGGCACCGGCAAGACGCTTCTGGGACGGGCCGTGGCCGGCGAGGCCAAGGTCCCGTTCTTCTACGGCAGCGCCTCGGAGGTCGTCGAGATGTTCGTCGGCACGGGCGCGGCCCGCGTTCGCGACCTCTTCGAGAAGGCCAAGAAGCAGGCGCCCTGCATCATCTTCATCGATGAGCTGGACGCGGTCGGCCGCAAGCGCGGCGGGACCAGCTTCGGCGGCGGCCACGACGAGCGCGAACAGACGCTGAACCAGATCCTCACGGAGATGGACGGCTTCTCGCCGAACACCGGCGTCATCATCCTGGCGGCGACCAACCGCCCGGACGTGCTCGACCAGGCCCTGACCCGGCCCGGACGCTTCGACCGCCAGGTCGTCGTGCCAGCCCCGGACGTCAAGGGCCGCGAGGCCATCCTCAAGGTCCACGCCCGCGGGCTCAAACTCGCGCCGGACGTCGACTTCTCGATCATCGCCCGCGGCACCGCCGGAATGACCGGCGCCGACCTCGAGCAGATCCTGAACGAGGCCGCCCTGCACGCGTCCAAGACCGGCAAGGAGGCCGTGGACATGAGCGACGTCTCGTTCGCGGTCGACAAGGTGACCATGGGCCCGGAGCGCAAGAGCATGGTACTCACGGCCAAGCAGAAGCGGGACACCGCTTACCACGAGGCCGGACACACCATCGTCGGCTGGCTGACCGCCGGCTGCGACCCGGTCCACAAGGTCACCATCGTCCCGCGCGGCCGGGCCCTCGGCGTCACCATGTCGCTGCCGGTCGAGGACAAGCACTGCCTCGGCCAGCCGGAACTCGTCGCCCTGATCAAGATGCTGTTCGGCGGCCGCTGCGCCGAGGACCTCATCCTCGGCTACGGCACCACCGGCGCG
>JBAIWZ010000005.1:0-11310 GCA_037916955.1 Acutalibacteraceae bacterium
CGACGCCCTGGTCAAGGTGCCGCTGGTCCTGCACGGCGCGTCGGGCGTTTCGCCGGAATTGATCGAAAAGACCAAGGAGCAGTGCGACATGCTCGAGGACTGCAGCCGGCTCGCCGGCGCCGCCGGCGTGCCGGACGCGGCCATCAAAGAAGCCATCCGGAACGGCATCCGCAAGATCAACATCGACTCGGACCTGCGCATCGCCTTCACCGCCGGCATGCGCGAGGCGGTCATCCGCAATCACAAGGCCATCGATCCGCGGGTGCTCATGAAACCGTCGAAGGACCTGATGAAAGAGGTCGTCCGCCACAAAATGGAGCTGTTCGGATCGAAAGGAAAGGCGAAGTGATATGTACGACGTCATCACCATCGGTTCGGCCACGCGGGACATTTTCGTCCGAAGCCCCTCCCTGGAACTGATCCCGACCGAGGGCGAACCCGACAAGATCGAGGGCTGCTTTCCCATGGGCGCCAAGATCGAGATCGAAGACCTGATCTTCGAGACCGGGGGCGGAGCGACCAACGCGGCCGCGACCTTCGGCCGGCTCGGGCTCAGGGCGGCGGTGGTCACGGCGATCGGCGCCGACCAGAACGGACAGAGCGTCCTGGAAGCGCTCCGCGCCGAAAAAGTGTCGACGGAAATGGTGCAGAAGGATCCCCGGGAAAAGACGGCTTTTTCCATCATCCTGCTGTCCGGCAGCGGCGAACGCACGGTGCTGGTCTTCCGCGGCGCGTCGGAAAACATCTCGGCGCGGCGCATCCCCTGGCCGAAGCTAAGGGCCAAATGGTTTTATGTCAGCTCGCTCGGCGGCGACCTCGCTCTCATGGGCCGGATACTGGACCAGGCGGACAAGGTCGGGGCCGGCGTCGCCTGGAACCCGGGCGGCAAGGAACTCAAGGCCGGCTTCGCCGCACTGGAACCGCTGATCCGGCGAGCAGGCATTTTCAACCTCAACGTCGAGGAGGCCATGCTGCTTCTGGGCGCCGAAAGGCGCGACGTCGCCGCGCTGCTCGGCCGGCTCCGCGGCCTGCCCAAGCGCGCGGCCGTCATCACCGACGGACTCAATGGCGCTTATGCCGGCGAAGCGGGACACGCCTGGCACAGCGAGGTCATCGACGTGCCGCGGGTGAACGTCACCGGCGCCGGCGACGCCTTCGGATCCGGCCTGGTCGCCGGCCTGATGCGCCGCGACGATCTGCGCTATGCGCTGGCCGTCGGCACCTGGAACGCCACCGGCGTGGTCCAGCAGATGGGCGCCAAGCGCGGCCTGATGAAGAAATACCCGGCGCCGGCGGCCGCCGCCAGGGTCGCCATCGGCAACATGCGGCTGTGACCGAGGCCGATGTCCAAGCAAAAAAATACCCCTCTCATTTCCGGACTATGACGCGTCAAGAAAGCTGTCTCTGCACCAAGCGCTCGCTGCGGTTCAACTCGGACTTCGACGGCGAAGTGGTGACCAAGATCTATTGCCCCGACTGCGTCGGGCGGGCGCCGGATGAAGCCATCGTCTTCGACCTCTGCGAACCGAGCGAGTACGCCGGCACCTGGGGAGTGCACTATAACGCCGGCGAACTGAAACGGCTGGACCCGGCTTTCCGCGACCGCGACGATTATTACCTGAGTCTGCTCATCTCCGGCGTCTGCGGCCCGGAGATCGCCCGAAGCTACGGCAAGGCCGGACTCTGCCGGATCTTCGGTTTCAAAGGCCGGTCGCCCGACGAAGCCGGCGCGGGCGCGACGCTCGGCGGCAAAGAGGAGGTCATCGCGACCGAAGAGATGCCCGGCCGGCTTCCCGGCGACGTGGTCAGCGGCCCCGGAGAATCGCCGCGCCGCAGCCGCTCGCGGCGGAAATAAAGTGACATGAACCACCCGGCGACCGACCAATTCTCGCTTTCGAGCCTGCTCACCGCGCCAGACGCCGAATTCAACCAATACCACCTGTTCGGCGGCTCGGTTTTGGGCATGGCGGCCGGCCTGCTCATTTTCATGACCGGACTGCAGGCGCTCCGCCGCAAACGGGCCATAGAGAACACCCCGACCTCGAAGATCCGCTCCGCGGCGATGGGCCGGATCCAGGTCGCCGGGACGATCATCCCCTTCCAGGAGATCACGCAGGCGCCGATATCCGGCACGCCCTGCGTCTATTTCGACTACCGGATCCAGGAACGGTACGAATACAAGGACGAACGCGGACGGCTGCACGAATCCTGGCGGACGATCGACGACGGCGCGTGGAGCGTTCCTTTCTTCGTCCAGGACGACACCGGCCGGATCCTCGTCGATCCCAAAGGCGCGCAGATCGACAGTCCGCTCGACCTGGTCGACCAGCCGATGCTCGAAGAGGAGATCCCGCCGAACCTGCGGCCGCGGATCAGCCTTCCCCGCCGGGACATCCTGCGCTACACCGAGCGTTTCCTCAAGCCCGGCGAATCGGTCTTCGTTTTCGGTTTCGCCGGCCACAATCCCCACCTGGCCGAATCCGCCCAGGACACCGCCGCCGCCGGCAAGATGATCCAGAGCAACCACCGCGACCTGTTCTACATCTCCGACCGCCGGCGGGATGACGTCGTCGCCTACGACCTGTCGCTGTCGCGCCAGGCCACCGTCGGCGGGGCGATCCTGTTCGTCATCTGCCTCCTCTTCGCCATTTACTCATTGTCGATCTAAGACCGGCCTTATGAGCATCAATTACGCGGCCATCGCCTTCTGGGCCTTCGCAGCTCTGATAGCGGTCGCCGGCGCCAGCTACTTCCTGACAGTCTTCAACGGCCTGATCCAGCTGAGGAACGACGTCCGGAAAGCCTGGGCGGACATCGACGTCGTACTCAAGCAGCGCTACGACGAGCTGCCGAACGTGATCGCCGCGGTCAAAGGCTACATGGCGCACGAAAAGACGCTTCTCGAGGACCTGGCCCGGGCCCGCTCCCAGTACCTCCAGGCCGCCGACATTGAGGGCAAGATCGGCGCGGAAAGCGGCGTCAGCGGACAGATCAAGACCCTGTTCGCCGCGGTCGAGAACTATCCCGACCTGAAGGCCAACCAGAATTTCCTTCAACTGCAGGGCCGCATCAGCGGGCTGGAGATCGAACTCGCCGACCGGCGCGAACTGTACAACGCGAGCGTGAACGCCTTCAACGTGCGCATCGACTCGCTGCCCGACCTCGTCGTGGCGCGCCTGCTCCGGCTGAAGCCGATGGCCATGTTCGAAGCGACGTCGGCCGAACAGGAAAAACCCGACGTCGACGGCCTGCTGGCCGCCAGGTGACCGGTGCGGTCGGAATATAATTAAGCGCCCCCGACGGGGCGCTTTTTCGGCGATACGAAAAAGCTACGGCCGGACCGCGGTCGCGGCAAGCGCCGTGAAATCGGCCGCCAGGACCAGCACTGACGCGATCAGCATCCGGCGGCCCCAGCGCGCGTCGTCGCGCGTCGGGAACCCCAGGAGCGCGACAACGAGCCAGACGGCGCCGGAGAGGGCCGACACGGCCAGATAGGTCCGGCCGGCATAGCCGAACGCGTACGGGAGCGGCGACGTCAGGGCGAAGGCGGCGACGGAGACCGCGGCCGCTATCTTGCTGGCGCGCCGGCCGTAAACGACGGCAAAGGCCGGGAGGCGGGCGGCGCGGTAATCTTCGAGGCGCCGCAGCGCGATGGCGAAAAAGTGGGGCAGCTGCCAAAGCACGAGGATGAAGAAAAGCAGCGCGGCGCCGAGATCGATCTGCCCGGCGGCAGCCGCATAACCCACGACCGGCGGGGCGGCGCCGGCCACGCTGCCCGCCAGTACGGCGAGCGGCGTTCGCCGCTTCAGCCACAGGCTGTACACGACGACGTAAAAGAGATAGCCGACGATCCCCGCG
This sequence comes from Acutalibacteraceae bacterium, assembly GCA_037916955.1. Classification (GTDB taxonomy): domain Bacteria; phylum Patescibacteriota; class Patescibacteriia; order SG8-24; family SG8-24; genus JBAIWZ01. The sequence goes on from JBAIWZ010000005.1 coordinate 3,859, forward strand.
GCGACCGCGGCCGGAGGCGCGGACAGGGACAGGACCAGGAGTCCGGCCGCGCCGAGAAAACCGGCCCAGGCCAGGGCCGCCCGCGGCGAAATGGAGCCGGCGGCCAGCGGCCGCAGCCTAGTGCGCGCCATCAGCCGGTCGATGTCGCGATCGATGATGTTGTTCAGCGTCGAACCCGAGGCCATGCCGAGCGCGGCGCCGGCCAGGGACGCGGCGAACAGGCCGGCGGGAAAGGTCCCCCTGACGGCCAGCGCGAAGCCGCCCGTGAACGTGAAAAGATTGAGCAGTATCAGGCGGGGCTTGGCGATCGAATAGAGATCCTTCAGCATAACGGCCGCGGCGCGTCAGATGCCGCCCTGACGCCGCATGTACGCGTTCACCTGCTCCGGCATCATGTTGTAGTTGAGGTGGGCCATGATCCAGAGCGAACCGACGACGATGATCAGGACGATGGACAGCGTGGAGGCGAAGAAGACCAGGTTCCAGCGCGGACCCTTTTCGTCCAGCAGGTGCAGGAAGAAGACCGCCTGGACGCACATCTGGACGACGGCCAGAACGAGGACCGCGGCCGCGGCCGCCGCGCCGCCGAGACGCAGCGGACCGGCATAGACGACGACAGAGACGGCGGCGGCGGTCAGGACCAGCGACAGGATGAAGCCGGCCGCGTAAGACCGGAACGGGCCGCGGCCTCCCGGGGGCGGCGCGACGTGTGAGGTGAGGGCGGGCTTCATACCAGGCGGGACATCAGGTATACGACGCTGAATATGAATATCCAGACGACGTCCAGGAAATGCCAGAACAGGGCGAGCCGGGCCGCCTTAGAGACCACCGCGGCGGAGAGGCCCCGGAACCAGATCTGGACCATGACGACCGCCATCCAAAGCAGGCCGACGGCGATATGGAGGCCGTGGGCGCCGACCAGCGCGAAGAAGGACGAAAGGAAGGCGCTGCGCTGCCAACCCGCCCCGGCGGCGGCTAAACCGGAGAACTCGCCCAGCTCGCGCGCCAGGAAAGCGGCGCCCAGCGCGAACGTCACGGCGAACCAGATGATCGCCCGCGTCCGGACGCCGCGGCGGAACGCGACCGCCGCCAGCCCGCAAGTGAAGCTGCTGGTCAGCAGCAGCAGCGTCTCCGTTACCGCCGACGGCAGGCTGAAAAGCTCGCGTCCGGACGGACCGCCGAAGGTGTTGTTCCGCAGCACCGTGAAAGTGGCGAAGAGCACGGCGAAGATCACCAGATCGGTCATCAGGTATACCCAGAACCCGAACAGGCTGTCGTCCTCGCCGGCCGTTGCGATATTTTCCATATGAAAACTCTCAGTTATCGTCCGCCCGCGCCGCCGCCTCGATCCTGGCGACCTCGGAGGCCGGCAGGACGTATTCCGTGTCCTCGGCGAATGAACGGACGATGACGCAGGCGATCGCGCCGGCGAGTCCGAGGCCGGCCAGCCAGACCATGTGCCAGACCAACGCGAACGCGGTCAGGAAGGCGAAACCGGAAATGTACAATCCCATCCCGGTGTTCCGCGGCATGACGATGTCATCGTATCGCGCCGGCGGACCGCCGCCAGTTTCCGGCCGCGCCCGTTTCGCCTCCCAGAACGCCTCGCGCCCCCTGACCTCGGGCGAAGCCGCGAAGACGTAAAAAGGCGGCGGCGAGGCAACCGACCATTCCAGCGTCCGGCCGTCCCAGGGATCGCCGGTCCGGTCCCGATACTCCCGGCGGCGCCGGTAGCTGGCGATCAACTGCATGACCAGGGCGCCGCTGCCGCAGACCAGGATGAGGAACCCAATGGCTGCGGCGGCGTAAAGAGGCTGCCAGCCGGTCGACGCCGGATAATGGTCCAGGCGGCGGGTCGCGCCCATGAACCCCAGGGTGTAAAGGGGAATGAAAGTGACGAAGAACCCGACGAGCCACAGCCAGAACGCCCGCCGGCCCCACGTTTCGTCGAGCCTGAAACCGGCGATCTTGGAGAACCAGTAGCTGATGCCGGCGAAGATCCCGAAGATCGCGCCCATGATCATCGTATGAAAGTGCGCGACCAGGAAAAGGGTGTTGTGCAGCTGGAAATCGGCCGCCGGCGACCCGAGCAGCACCCCGGCCATGCCGCCGAAGACGAAGATGACGAGGAAACCGATGAACCAGTACATCGGCAGGGCGAAGACGATACGGCCGCCGCGCATGGTCAGTATCCAGTTAAGGACCTGCACCGCCATCGGTATGGCGACGAGCATCGTCGCCGCGCCGAATATTCCGTTGACGTCGGCGCCGGCGCCCATCGTGAAGAAGTGGTGCAGCCAGACCAGATAGGAGATCAGCGTTATGAAGACGGCCGCACCCACCATCGAGGCGTAATTGAAGATGCGCTTGCGCGAGAAGGTCGAGACGATCTCCGAGAACATGCCGAACGCCGGCAGCACCAGGATGTAGACCTCGGGGTGCCCCCACATCCAGATCAGGTTGATGTACATCATCTGGTTGCCGCCGAAACTTTCGGTGAAGAGATGCATTCCCAGGAAACGGTCCAGCCAGAGGAGCGCCACTGCGGCGGTCAGCACCGGGAAGGCGGAAATGACCAGGACCATGCTGCAAAGCGACGCCCAGGCGAAGAGCGGCATCCGCATGAGCGTCATTCCCGGAGCGCGCTTCTTGATGATCGTCACGATAAAATTGATGCCGCCGAGCAGGGTGCCCAGCCCGGAAAGCTGGAGGCTCCAGGCCCAGTAGTCGATGCCGACGCCCGGACTGTAGCGGAGCTCGGACAGCGGGACGACCGACAGCCAGCCGGCGGCGGCGAAGCTGCCCCCGATGACGAAGAACAGGTTGATGAACACCGCGCCCGCGGCGTAAAGCCAGAAGCTCAGGGAATTGACGAACGGGAACGCGAGATCGCGCGTCCCGATCTGGAGCGGCAGGATCAGGTTCATCAGGCCGAAGAAGAATCCCATCGCGACGAAGAAGACCATGATGTCGCCGTGCGAAGTGAAGATCTGCTGGAAGTGGTCGGCGCTCAAAAAGCCGCGCGAACCGCCGGCGGCCAGCGCCTGCTGGATCAGCATCATCCCGGCGTCGATGCCGCCGCGGAACATCATCAGCGACGAAACGATCAGGTACATGATCCCGATCTTCTTGGGATCGGTCGAGGTCAGCCACTCCCGCCAAAGCCAGCCCCATCGCCGGTAGCGGGTCAGGACGAGCGCCACGCCCAGACCCATCAGGGTAACGAAAGCGGTGCCGCCGACCGTGTACCAGAGGTGGGGCAGGGCGTCCAGCGTCATTTTTCCGAAGATCGGGTCGGTCACGGAGTTGGGCGTCATTGGCTCAGTCCCGGCATCGCCGAAGCGGCGGGCGGGCCGCCGGCCGGCGCCGAGTATTTGGCGACGACGTTCTCGTAGAGTCCGGGCGGCACCGATGAGTACAGAATGACCGGAACGGCCGCCGACGGCTTGACGAGTTCGCCGTATGAAGCGTCGGTCAGCCGGTCGGAGGAACGCTTCACGCCCGCGACCCAGGACTCGAACTCGGCGGCCGAAGCCGATCTCACGGCGAAGGTCATGTCGGCGAATCCCGGACCGTTGATCTCCGCGGCCCGGCCGGCGTAATCCCCCGGCCCGTCGGCCATAAGGTGCAGTTCCGTCGACATCCCCGTCATGGAATACATCTGACCGCTGAGCTGCGGGATCCAGAAAGAGTTCATCGGCGCGCCGTCCGCCGCCAATTCGAAGACGATCGGCGTCCGCTCCGGTATCTCGACGAAGTTGACCGCTGCGATCCCCTGCTCCGGGTAGATGAAAAGCCATTTCCAGTCGAGGGCGACCACCTGGATGGTGAGCGGCCTGGCTTCTCCGTCGATGGGCCGGAAGGGGTCCAGTTCGTGGGCGGCCCGCCAGTTCAGGACCGCGAGCGACACGAGCACGGCCGCGGGCACGGCCCAAATGGCGACGTCCAGCAGCAAATTGCGTCTCCGCTCCGGCTCATATCCGGCCTTCCGGTTCCCGGCGCGGTATCTCCAGGCTGTCGCGAACAGCAGGAAATAGACCGGCGCGGCCGCCGACGCCAGGATGACGAGATCGGTGATGATCACCCGGAGTTCGCCGCGGGCGATCAGACCCCGGGGGTGGGTGATCAGCGCGTTGGCGCCGCTGAGCGCAAAAAAAACAGCGAGTGACGCTGCCGCCGCCGCAATTATGCCGATCGCCAATTTAGCGCGCCTCATCGATGTTTTCGCAAATACTTTTTGCCGACGGAACGGGCGCCCGCCCGGCCGCTTCCATATTATATTATCGACCGCGTCGATTCAATCGGGACGCGCCGCTTGCGCCGCGGCCAAGAACCGGATCCGCGCTCATTCCGCAGAAAAGGACCGGGCTCTCGTGCTCCGGATGTCCTGGCATTTCTGGTGGGCCTGGAGAGAATCGAACTCTCGTCTTCCGATGCACTGACGCTTTTGGTGGACCCGAAGGGAATCGAACCCTTGTCTGCCGGATGCACTTGCAGATTTTGGTGGACTCTATGGGAGTCGAACCCATGTCTTCCGGATGCAAACCGGGTGCTCTACCGTTAAGCTAAGAGCCCAGAGTCCACCAAAATCTGCGAGTATCTCGACCATATAATTTTTTCCAAGGTGCTCGACAAACCCGGCTGCTCTAGCCATTAAGTTACGGGCCCGTAACGGGCTGAGATTATCAGGTCGGGCGACCCGGGTCAATCGCATATGAAACGGCAAAGCGATTGACGAAGCCCGTATTTTTGTCTAAAATTAAAGCAATATCAGCACTCATATGAGCGTAGACAACGACGTATCTTCGCAATGCCCCTACTGCGGGTATCCGCGCTTCGCGCAGGAGCACGCCCCGGATTGCCCGGAAAACAAATCAAAGGTCCACGAAGGACCGGCGACGACCGTTCGCGCCGAGACGGCCGCGGAAACGCCGGAACAGCGCATCGCGGCGGCGAGGCAGCGCCTCCAAGAGGCCGTCGACACGGCTAAGAAAGAAATAAAGGAAGCGGTGAAAAACGGCAGGCTGAAGAACCCGGGGGAGCACCGGGCCGACAGCTCGGAGATCGAGGACGCGAAGGAGATCATCGAGGACCTTCTCGCAGCGCACGACCTTCCGAAAGTCACCCTCCCCAGGGAATATCTCAAGACCGTGCTGTCCGGGGGACTAAAGGAGCGGGAAACTTCCTACCAGAGGGGCGTCATGGCGATCGTCGGCACGGTCGGGCGCGAGCCCCTGCTTCCCGACAAAGAGGATCGCGTCGTCCTTGAGCTGGACCTCAAGCCGGACGAGATCACTCCCCGTTTCACGGGACCGGAGAAGATCTTCGTGGGGGTCGTCGCCGTTCGCGGAACGGCCGTTCCGCCGGACAAGATACGGGTGATAGACCCGAAAGCAGCCCGGCCGCCGAAGACCGGGACCGAGAGAACGGACGCGAACCAGGCCAAATGAAAAAGGCGGCACCATCGGGTGCCGCCTTTCAGTTGAGCGGTTCGTAGATCGACAGGAACTTCGCGTCGGCCAGGGCATAGCGCCGGCCGTCCCGAAGCGTGAAGACCACTTCGCCGTTAACTGCGTCGTGCTCGATGCCCGCCACCTTGGGGTGATCGGCCAGGTTCATTCTGATGGCATCGACGAGCGCCGCGACCGTCACGGGGAAAAGAGCCGTCTTTGATGCGGGCATCCCGCCCTATCCTTTCCGGTCCTTCCGGACCGTTCTTGCGTCCTCGCAAGCTTTACACTCGGGCACTTCCGGGATGGCCGCGAGCCGGCGCGGTTCTATGGCCTCGCCGCAATCGCAGCATTCGCCGTAAGTGCCCTGCCGCAGCCGACGGAACGCGTCCGCGAGCTGCGGCAGTTCGACCGTTTTGGCGTAACGGCGCAGCCTTTCGGTCGGGCCCCGTTCCGCCTTGATCTCAAGGATCGCCTTGCGCTCTCCGAGCAGCTTGGCCGCCTGTTCAGCCGATAACACAACCATGGCCGCCTCCTTGTATGAGAGCCGGAAAGCTTAGCGCTAAGGCGGGGCTTTGTCAATGCGGGCCCCGTGAGGATGCCTCGGTCTCGACCGCATCGGACAGTTCGGCCAAGCGGTCGTCGACAGCCTCGGAAAAAGCCATCTCTTTGGCTTCCCGATCGAAGATGAACAATCCGTCCAGGGACGGCTGGCCGCCGGCATCGCGCGTGTAGGCGCTCGCGTCGGCCTTGAAGAACGTCAGCAGGAGGGCGAAATAGGCGCCCGGATCGACATCGGCTTTTTTCGCCGCGTCGACGATCTGTCTGGCCCAGCGTTCCGGGTCCCTCCCGGTCTTGAGGAATCGGCCGATCGGGTCGCTCCCCAAAAGGGAATCGACCAGGCGCAGATCCTTGTCCCCATAGCCGAGTTTCCTGAGCGCGGGTCCGACCAGCGCGATCGTCCGCTCATGCTGGAGGCCGATGTTACCCTCCCGGACGGCATCGGGCTTGCCGATGTCATGGAGCGCCAGCATCGTCCTGAACAATCCGCGGTCCATCCCCGCCGGGAGCGGCTGGCCGGAAAGATAGCGTTCGTACTGGACCATGGCCATCAGCGTGTGGCGCTCGACGGTATATTTTTCGTGTACCCCGGCGTCCGCCTCGTACCTCCGTTTCAGTTCCGGATCCTCCTTGAAGGCCTCGACCAACGGCCCGGGAAAGAACCGCTCCGCGCCGACCGCGGCCCTGACCTTTTCCGGATCGAAAAGCGGCCCGGCTTCCTTCTTGGCCGCGCATTCCGGACAGGTGGACGGCGTATTGCCGTGCTCGCAGATATCCCCGGCGTCAACGCTCGGGACGAAAACATCGCGCATACGGCCAAATCCTATCATAGGGCGGAGGAAGGCACAAAACGCCGTCTTATGCTATGATTGCAGGCGGAACCAACGACTATGAAAGACATCACTCCCATCCTCCAATCCCTCGGCCTCCTGGACAGCGAGATCAAGACCTACCTGGCCGCGCTCGAGAACGGCGCCGGCACGGTGCTGGAACTGATCAAACTGACGAAGCTTTCCCGCCAGGCGACCTACGTGGCGATCGAATCGCTGACCGAACGCGGCCTGATGTCGAGCGTCCTCCGGGGCAAAAAGCGGCTCTACGCCGCCGAACCGCCGGACAAACTGCTCGCCTACGCCAAACGCCGCGACGCCCAGATGCACGACCGCGTTTCCGACCTGGAGCGGGCCCTGCCCGATCTGCAGCTGCGCATCGGCGGAGAGCGGCCGGTGGTCAGGGTGCTGGAAGGCAAGGAGGGCGTGCACGCGATCATCGAGGACATGCGCACGCGGGATTTCCGTGATTCGTCGGAGATCGCCGACCTGGAGGCCCTGTACAAAGTGCTCGAGCCGTCCGATCTGCAGGCCATGCGCCAGGAACTCAAGCACCGCGACGTCAAGGTCCGCGGCCTCTATGTCGGAGCGCCGCAGCCGAAGATCGCCGA
>JBAIWZ010000006.1:0-15206 GCA_037916955.1 Acutalibacteraceae bacterium
AGCCGGTCTGGGCGGCGAACAGGAAAAAGATGGTCGAGCCGGCGGTCAGCACTTCGCTGATGCCGGTGAACAGCAGGACGCGGCCGCCGAATTTTTTCACCGCCGCGGCCACGGCTCCGTAACCGCCGCGGGCGAACGGCAGGGTGGAGAAGGCGACGCCCAGCTTGCTGTAGGCGAAGATCGTCCACGGGCCGGCCTGACCCAGGAGGTATTTGGAGACCACGGAGGTGGAGGAGATCAGGACCACGGCCATGAGCATCCAGAGCAGTCCCCGGCTGAAACGCCAGCCGCGCAGGCGTTTCAGCGTCAGCAGGAAGGCGCCGACAGTGATCAGCAGGACGCCCAGGTAGCGCGCCGGCGTGAAGACCTCGCCCAGGAAGATGCCGGCGAGGACCGCGACCACGAGCGGCGCCAGGCTGAAGACGGGCACCACCCGGGTGACCTCCTCGACCTTGACCGCCTGGAAATAGCAGAGGGACGAGGCGCCGAAGGCCGCGCCGGTCGCGAGAGCGACGACGAGGGGTAGGGGAGCCAGCCGCGGCAGGCCGAGGGCGAGCAAGGCGATCACGCCGGACAAGGTCTCGATCACGCCGAAAACGAAGAACGAGCCGGACGGCTTGGTCATCCACTTCGAAAGCACCATCTTGTCGATGACCCCGGCCGAGGCCGTGGCCACGGCGACGATCAGCGAATAGGCGACCCAGTTCATGGCTTAATTGTAGCCGATGGTCCGGCGGCGCGCACGGCCCGGCCCTTGCGTGGTATAATTATTACGTTAATAAGGCGGGCCAGCCGGTCCGCGGAATCCGATCATATGCATCACCGATACTTTGGGCGGGTTGGAGTGATCATCCTTCTCGGCTTGTTTCTGTTGCCGTTCGCGGCGGCGCCCCGGGCCGAGGCGGCGCTCGCGGCCCGTGACGTGCTCATCAAGGCGTCGGGTCAGGGGGCGACGGTCTACTATCTGGCCGCCGACGGCAAACGCTACGTTTTCCCGAATGAAAAGACCTATCTGAGCTGGTTTTCTGGTTATTCGGCGGTCCAGACGGTTTCGCCGGCCGATCTGATGTCCTGGCCGCTCGGCGGCAACGTCACCTACCGGCCGGGCGTCAGGCTGGTCAAGATCACCACCGACCCCAAGGTCTACGCCGTTGCCAAGGGCGGCGTGCTGCGCTGGATCACCGATGAGTTCACCGCGTCCCGGCTTTACGGCGTCAACTGGAACCAGCAGGTCGACGACGTCCCGGACGCCTTTTTCGTTAATTATTCCATCGGCGCTCCGATCGCCGCCCCGTCGGAATTTTCTCCCGCGGTTGAAACGGCTCAGGCCCTGAGCATCAACGCCGACCTGGGGATCGCCGGCGGGTCCGGCGCGCCGGTGTCCGACACCTGGCCCGGGGTCAACGGTCCGGCGGTGGCCAACTGCCAGCCGGGCGACGGCTGGACCTGCAGCGCCTGGAGCGCCTGCGGCGCCGACGGCGTCCAGACCCGGACCTGCGGCATCACCTACGGCTGCGTCGCCGTCACCGACCCGAAGCCCCAGGAATCGCTGTCCTGCATCGTGGCCCAGGCGCCGAGCTATACCAGCGGCGGAGGGGCCTCGGTTTCATCCGTGCCGCTGGATGCCCTGACCCAGGCCGGCAGCGTTGTCGGGGGTTCGGCCCAAATTCTGGCCAAATTCAAGTTCACGGCGCAATTCGAGGACCTGAAGATCACCAAGCTGAGCTTCGCCGTGGCGGCGCCGGCGGCCGTCACCGCGCTCAGCCTCTACGAAGGCGGCCAGCTGGTCGGCGGCCCCGCGAACGTCGACGGCGCCGGCAACGCTTTCTTCTCCAACCTCTCGGTCATCGTTCCCCGCAACGCCAGCGAGACACTGGCGGTCAGCGGCGCGATGAATTCCGTCGGCCCGTCCGGAGCGCTGACCGGCTCCAACGCCCTGATCACCCTCAAGGACACGGCGGGGCCGTACAGTTTCGAGGTGCGCGGCGCCTCGCTCGGTTCCAGCACCCTGATCACCGCCCTGCCCAACGGCGACCAGGCCGGCAACGACAAGATCCTGCGCAAGACCGTCCCGACCGTCAGCCTGGCGCCGCTGCCGAATTCGGTGCTCACGGGCGGCACGGTCGTGGCCTCGCGCTTCACCGTTTCCGCGGATCCGGCCGGCGACGTCGCCGTGAAGACGTTCACGCTGGACGTCCAGAAGCCGCTTGGCGTGGGCCTGGCGCCGTCCGGCGATTCCTCCCATACCGCCGTGCGGCGGGTCGGATCGTCGGAGGGGCTGATCGGCCATTCCAGCGCCTCGGCCGGCTGCGCCGCCGGCGCCGGCACCGACTGCATCATCCGTTCGATGATCGACACCGAGGAGGACGTGGCCGCCGGCTCGTCGCAGACCTACGACATCCGCCTGGAGGTTTCCGGTCCGCTGGCCGTCGGCGACTCCCTCAGCTCGGTCCTGCTCGGCGACGATACTCTGCTGACCGGCGTGCTCTCGCCCGGCTCGGCGGCGGACCAGGCCGCGGTCGCCGGCACTGACGTCAATTTCGCCTGGTCGGACCAGTCCGCCATTCCGCACAGCCCTTCTTCGCCCGGCAGCTCGGCCGATTGGGCCAGCGGCCGCTACGTCCAGTCGCTGCCGACCGATTCGCAGGCGCTTAGCAAATAGCCGGGCCGCAACGCCGGCCGTCCAGCCGTGTTCGACGAGATCAAAGTGGCCGGATACCTGGCCTACAAGACCATCTCCCGGGGCCGCAAAGCCACGAACGCTTTGATGATCTTCATCATGTCGCTGGCCTTCATCAACCTGGTCTTCATCTCGTCCATCCTGAACGGCGTCGTCGCCGCCATCGACCGCCAGCTCCGGACGAACTTTGTCTCCAACATCGTCATCGAACCGCAGGAGTCGCCGGTCCAGAAGGACTACATCATCCGGGTGCGCGAGCTCCGCGACCGCATCGGCCAGCTGGCCGGCGTCGTCGGCACCTCGGCGCGCTACAAGATGCCCGGCATCGTCGCCTTCGACAGGCGCAAGGACGGTACTTTCAAGCGGCGCTCGACGACCATCATCGGCGTCGATCCCGAGAACGAACGCAACTTCTCCGAGGTCGCCGACAAGATGATCCGGGGGCGGTATCTCGAGGGACTGGGCTCCGGCGACATCATCCTCGGGCTGGACCTGTCCGGCGGGCCCGGCGCCTCGACCACGGTCGACAACCTCGGCGGCGCCGACGTCGGCGACAAGGTCGAGATCGCCTTCGGCAACGGGGTCAGCCGCGAGTACACCGTGCGCGGCATTTTCCGGACCGACTTCCCGTTCGTCGACATGCTCGCCTTCGTCACCCAGCGGGAGGCGGAATCGATACTGGGCACCTACGACGACGCCTCGCAGGTCCTGGTCAAGCTCGACCAGCCGGGCGGCGAGGACCGGGTCATCGCCGAGATCCGCCGGTTCGCGCCGAACCTCAAGATCCGTTCCTGGACCGAATACCTCGGGTTCTTCAGCAGCGTCTCCGGCACCGTCGGCACCATCACCGCGGTCGTGAGCGGCATCGGCCTGGCCGTGGCCGCGGTCACCATCTTCATCGTCATTTTCGTCGGCGTCGCTTCCAAGCGCCGGCAGATCGGCATCCTCAAGGCGATCGGCCTGAATCCCCGGATCATCGTCTATTCGTACGTGCTGCAGGCGCTGTTCTATTCGGTCTGCGGCGTGATCATCGGCCTCGCGGCCTCGCTTTTCGTCCTGGTCCCGTACTTCCTGGCCCATCCGCTGCTCCTGCCGCTCGGGCCGATCACGCTGGTGCTGGAGCGTCACCGGGTCGAGACCAACGTCCTGATGCTCCTGGGCGCGGCGCTGGTCGCCGGTTTCCTGCCCTCCTGGCAGGGCGCCCGCGAGAACATCCTCAAAGCCATCTGGGGCGACTGACCCGACGCGCATGATCATCACCGTCGACGACCTGAAGAAGACCTACGCCGGACGCGTGCCCACGCCCGCGCTGCGCGGCGTTTCCTTTGAAGTGGCCAGCGGGGAATTCATCGCCGTGATGGGGCGGAGCGGCTCGGGCAAGTCCACGCTGCTGCACCAGCTCGGACTGCTGGACGTGCCGACGTCGGGCCGGGTCGTCATCGACGGGATCGACGTCCTGGCCCTGACGGAAAGCGGCAAGGCCCGTTTCCGGCTGCATTCGCTCGGTTACGTTTTCCAGGAATACGCCCTGATCACCGAACTGACCGCGCTCGAGAACGTGTCCCTGCCGGCGCGGACGCTCGGCGCCGGGCGCGCCGGCCGGGAGCGGGCGGCCGAACTGCTGGACCTGGTCGGCCTGCAGGGCCGGCATGACCATTATCCCAGCGAGATGTCCGGCGGCGAGCAGCAGCGCGTGGCCGTGGCCCGGGCCCTGATCAACCGGCCGAAGATCGTCTTCGCCGACGAACCGACGGCCAATCTGGACAGCGCCTCGGCCAAAATGGTCCTGGAACTTTTCCGGCGGCTGAACCGCGACCTCGGACAGACCATCGTCATGGTCACGCACGAGCCGGACGACCGGCAGTACGTCAACCGGGTCATCTGGCTGAAGGACGGCCTGATCGAAAGGATCGAGGCCGCCGCCTGAGCGATCCGAGTTATGCACCGGCCGCCTTGCTGGTCGGCCGGGTTTGAGTAACATGGATACCGGATAAGTTCCTTCACAAAGCGAGGTCCGTCATGGGTGCGGGCATCAAGGTCGGGTTGCTGCTGCATTTTTATCAGCCCTGGTGGCAGTTTCGCGACGTGCTGGCGCGGATCGTCGACGAGTGCTACCGGCCGATCTTCCGCTGGGCCGATGCGCGTTCCGGGTTCGGCTTCAGCGCCAACATCAGCTGGTCGCTGCTGGAGCTGCTGGACCGCCACGGTTACCAGGATCTGATCGAGCTCATGCGCCGGACCACGGCGCAGGGCAAGGTCGAGCTGTTCGGCACCGCCGCTCATCACCCGATCCTGCCGCTGATCACCGACGAGGAGATCGACCGGCAGATCGCGCGGGACGCGGAAGGCAAGCGGTCGCTCGGCCTGCTGCCGAGGACCTGCGGCGGGTTCTACCTGCCGGAGTACGCCTACAGCGGTTCGGTCGTCGGGCCGCTCCGGCGGGCGGGCTACACGTTCACCGTGGCCGACGACGCCCTGTTCGGCGCTCAGCACGACGGCGTGCCCTTCGCGGGCATCCCGCTCGTCGACGGTCTGGCCGTCTTCCTGAGATCGCGGCGCTGGGGCCACGCCCTCTCGCGCGGCGAGTACGATTTCGACCGGTTCCGTGCCGATTTCACGTCCGACGTCGGGCGCTGGTTCGGCGGGCGGCCGGGGTACGTCACCCTGGCCACGGATGTCGAGACCTTCGGCCACCACCACAAGCGCCTGTTCGACTGGCTGCTCAAGCCGATGGCCGAGCAGTTCGCCGCGCCGGGTTCGCCGGTGGACATCGTCCCGTTCCAGTCGCTCCTGGCGCTCTTCGGCAGCGGCCTCTACACCGCCGAAGTGCCGCCTAGCACCTGGTCGACGGAGTCGCACGATTTCGTCCACGGGAACCATTTCCCGCTCTGGAAGTCGCCCGGCAACATCTATCATGAGGCGCTCTGGAAGCTGACCGATCTGGCCCGCCGCTACGGCGCGCTGCCGGAGGCCGCGGACGACGTCATGAAGCTGCTGTCCAGCTGCTGCTGGTGGCAGGTATCCGGCCGGCCGAACTTCAACACCGGCCTGATGATGAACGGCGCCCGCAAGGCGCTCGAGATCATCGAGCGGTTCGGCGACGAAGACGCCAAGCGCGACGGCCGGAAGGCTTTCGAGGACCTCGTCAGCCTGCCGGCGATCAAACGGTAGGCTCCGACCCCCGGTTCCGGGGGTCTTTTTTGTTCCGGCTTTCTTAACACGGGGACCGGCCGCTGATATAATGCCACCGATAGCGCGTCCGGCGCGGACCGGCTGTTCCGATCATACTTAGGCGTATGAGACGAGCCCACCCAGCTAAATACGGCCATCGTTTCGGCGTCCGCCGCCGGATCGATGACTTTTCTTTGTCGGCCGGTCGGTGATCGATCGCCGGCCGCCGGTCATCGCGGCGAACGAAAATTTAATGCGGCGCGCCTCGGCGGCGACGGAGGATAATTAAAACTTGCACGGCGGGATCTCCGCCGGCCTCATACTTAGGCGGTATGGACAAAAAGCGCATTAACGTCGGCTATTGGATCGCGTTCGTCGTGCTGGTGATCGCCTTCGCCGCGGCCTCGGGCTGGTTCGCCTGGACCGTGCCGGCGACACCGGCCTCCCAGCACATCGTTCCCATGGCCGCGCCGGATCAGACCACGAACCGGGAAATGCTCGGCCAGCCGGGCGGATTGGACGTGGCCACCCAGGACGCGGCCTATTTTCCGGGCACGGTCGGCTATTACGCCCATCCGTCAGCCCCGGGCCAGTACCCGGGCGTGGTCATGATGCACGAATGGTGGGGTCTGAACGACAACATCAAGGGCATGGCCCGGACGCTGGCCGCGCAGGGCTACCAGGTCCTGGCCGTCGATCTGTTCGGCACGGTGGCGACGACAGCGGACGCCGCGACTAAACAGGTCGCCGCGCTCGATCAGGGCAAGGCCCTCGACAACATGAAGGCCGCCGTGAAGTTCCTCCGGTCGCACGGCGCGAGCCGGATCGCCTCGCTGGGCTGGTGTTTCGGCGGCGGCCAGTCGCTCAGGCTGGGACTCGCCGAACCGCTCGACGCGGTCGTTCTCTATTACGGCGCGCCGCTGATAACCGACGCCGCGGAGCTGGCGTCGCTCAGGGGCCGGCCGGTCCTGGGGATCTTCGGGGACAAGGACCAGGCCGTGCACATCGCCGATGTCAGGAAATTCCAGGCCGAACTCGATCTGCTCGGCGTGAAGAACCAGATCGTCATCTATCCCGGTCTCGGCCACGCCTTCGCCAATCCGTCCGGGCCGACCTACGCGCCGTCCGAGACCCTGGACGCCTGGAAGAAGACGGTGGCGTTCCTGAACGCCAATCTCAAACCCTGACCGCGGCGGTTCAGGAGAACCGAATGACCAACGGCCGGCATTCAGCCGGCCGTTTCGTTGATCTTCGACTGTTCCGCTCCGGCGTTTCGAACCCCCGGATCTCCGTCCGGTTCCCGGCGCCGCCGGCGGCGCCTCGCCGCCCGCCGCCAGAGAGCGACATAGATAAACAACAGTGCGATCACGATCGCCTCGACCGAACGGCCGAAGATGCGATCGAGATATTGCCAGTTGCTGCCGAACAGGAAGCCCAGGAACGCATTGACGGCCGTCGCCGCGCAGGAGCCGGTAGCTTCGAAGGCCAGGAACCGGGCGTAGCGCATGCGGCCCAGGCCGGCCAGCAGGTTGAAGCCCGGGGCGAGGCCGGGCGAGAACTGGCCGAGGCAGATGGTCAGCGCCGGATGGTCGGTCACGTCCCGCTCGACGCGCTTGAACCACGGCGATTCCAGCCGCCGCCTCAGGCCGGGCACCCGGTCCAGCCGCGGGCCGAAGTGCCGCGCCAGCCAGTAGACGGCATTGTCGCCCAGCACGCTGCCGACGGCCGAAACGGCCAGGACCGCGAAAAAATTCAGATAGCCGCTGCTGGCGAAGAAAGCCGAGGCCATCAGCACGGCGCTCGTCGGTATCGGCACGTCGAATGAACCGAGCACGGCCACCGCGAACACGGCCGGATACCTGAAGCGGAGGACCAGGGTCAGGATCCAGTTCAGGATGACGGTCATAGGGCCGGCAGGGGATTCGCGGCCCGGGAATCCAGCTCGTCCTGGACCGCTCGCCGCGTTTCTTCCAGCAGCGCCGCGCGGTTCAGTCGGCTCCGTTCCGCGTATTCGGCGATGGAGAGATCAGGATAACGGCCGTCGTTGATGCTGAGACGGCGGCGCAGGAAGCCCGGCGCCAGATCGTAGGTACGGTCGAGATAGGCGAAGGTCATCCAGTCCTGAATGGCCGACGTCGGCATCGTGCTGACCGCCGGCCGCGGACCCAGCAGTTCGCCGAGATGATGCCGGCGGATCAGACCGCCGGCGCCGCTGATGGAAATGACGTCCTGGGCCAGCCAAAAGACGGTCAGGGCCAGATAAGCCGCGAGCAAGATGAGCACCGCCCATCGCCAGGGGATGTTCAGTTTTTCCTTGCGGCGTCTGAATAGTCGCATAGCTCCTCATAATTATATCGCGGGCCGGGCACGGCTAGCCAGCCCTCCGTTTCCGCGTCAGGGGCCGCGGAGTTCTCTCCGGCGGCGAAATGCGCTAAAATGCAGGTGCTTCATTTGTCATCAACGTCTATGCGTTCATCAAGGTTGGCCGCGCTCACGGCGTCCGTTCTGCTCCTGGCCGGGGCCGGATGTCCGTCGCCGGCGCAGTTGTGGCGGTCGGTGGCGGGCGGACCGGGCGGCGAGGCCGTTTACACTTTTACTTCCAAGGACAAGAGCGCCGCCTGCCCGAAGGGCTACCGGCTGGTCTGCCAAAACGAGTCGTATTCAAACGGCTCGTTCGCGTCCAAAGACCTGACCTGCGAGAATATCGCCGCGGCCGACGCCCAGTTCAAGAAGGACTCCGCCGGCGTCTGCGGCGGCGCGGCCAAGGTCTCGTGCCCGCACGGTTTCTGGTGCCAGCTCGCCGGCGACGGCGGTTCCTGCCGGCCCTTGCCCAAACGGGAGGTCAGCCTGAGCAACTGCGATCCGGACCTGCCCTACGGCGCGGACGCGGCCCTGATGAAATTCCTGGCCGAACCCCGGCCGGACACGGACACGGTGATCGTCGCGTTCCGGCTGGCCCTCGGGCCGGGCGCCCGCGAAACGGCGGCCGCGATCTTCGGCGGCTTCGGCGACCGGCCGGTCGTCGACAGCCTGCTTGAGCCGAAGACCCCGCCGGAATTCATCAGCAGCATGACCGTGACGCGCGCCGAACTGCGGACGCTCATGGCCGCGCCCGCCGTCACCATGCTCAGGACCATCAAGGGCGACTGCGGACCGAAGAACGGTCCTTGCGATGCCGGCTTCGTCTGCGTACCGGCCGCCGACGCGGCGCTCCCCGGCGGCTGTCATCCGCTGAATCCGAAGCAGCAGCAGAAGGTCGACGGTCTGACCGCCCAGACGATCATCGCCGGAGGACCGGCGGACGTCTGGCTGGACGTCTACTTCGTGCCGTTCGCCGATCGCGCGGCCGTTCAGAAAGCGCTCGACGCCTTCGGCTTCGACGCCGGCAACGGCGTCTCGTCCCTCACTCTTGCCGCGGACGGCAGCCTGCTGGCCGGACGGTTCAAGCTGGCCAAGTCGCGGCTGCCCGGCCTTCTCGACGAGCCGCTGGTCGCGCGCGCCGTGCCTCTGGGGAACGAACCAGGGCCTGCGGCCGCCGGCGCCGGCCGGGCAGGCGGCGAGTGCGGCTCCGGACCGGACGCCGCCTGTTCAGCCGGCCAGCTCTGTCGGGCCCTGCCCGGCGCCGCCAAGGGGGCCTGCGTCAGGAACGACAAGGTGGCTTTCGCCGACGCGGCAACCGCCGAGCGGTTCCACCGGGCCGGCCTGGGGAACATCAACGCCGACCTGTATTTCAACGCCGCGTTATCCTCCGAAGAGATCCTCAAAGAGCTCCAGACCATCAAGCCCGACTGGCCGCAGCTGACGGACGAGACCGTGGCCGGAACGGCGCGAAAAGTGATCAAGGGCGCCGGCCTGATCCCCGAGGACCTGTTCAAACTGACGGCGCTGCCGGACGTCGACTACGTGCTGGTGAACAGCGCCATGTGATATGGATCAGCCCGACAAACAATACGCGCCCGGGATCTGCAATATCGGACCTGCCGAGATAGCCCTGCGGCGGCTGGTCGGCTGGATCGGCCTGGCGATCACGGTCGTCGTCTGGGCCCTGTTCTACGAGTTCCACGTTCCGGCCGGCTGGCGGCTGACCTTGTTCCTGCCGGCCTGGCTTTCGGCCGTCGGTTTCGTGCAGGTCTCGATGAAGTTCTGCGCCGGTTTCGGTTTGCGCGGGGTATTCAATTTCGGACCCAAGGCCGGCGTGACCGAGTCGGTGGCTTCTGCCGAGGCTCGGGCCAAAGACCGGCGGAAGTCGCTCCAGATCATCGGCCACTCGGCGGTGATCGCCGCGGTCATCGCCATCCTGGCCTACCTGTTCGCTTTCTGACCGAACGCGAAAACCGCCGGCGCCGCCGGCGGTTTTTTGATATCACTCCGCGGTCTTCAGCCACTCCTTTTCCGCGGCGGCGATCTCTTCCTCCAGCTCCGCCAGCCGCCGCGACTTGTCCGGGGCATATTCGGTCGGGTTCTCGAAGAAGAAGGCGAGGATCCGGCCCTTTTCCTTTTCCAGCGACTTGAGTTTTTCCTCGAGTTTCTGCAGCCGCCGGCGCAATTCTCGCGCCCGCAGGGCCTTTTCGCGCCGTTCCGCCGCGCCGCCGGCGGCGGACGAGGGGACGGGCTCGGCCTCGGCCAGCGCCGCCTGTTCCGCCAGGTCGGAAACGTATTCCTCGTAGGTCCCCAGATACTGCCGGACCGTGCCGTTCCTGACCTCGTAGACGCGGTCGGCGACGGCGTTCATGAAGGTCCGGGCGTGCGAAACGGCCAGCACCGTGCCGGCGTAGTCCTTGAGTCCGGCCGCGAGCACTTCCACCGTTTCGGCGTCGAGATGGTTGGTCGGCTCGTCGAGCAGCAGGACGTTATGTTCGCGGAGCACCAGGCGGGCCAGCCGGACGCGGGCCCGTTCGCCGCCCGAGAGCACGCGGCAGGTCTTCTCCAGATCGTCCTCGCGGAACAGGAAGGCGCCCGCGGTCGCCAGGATGCGTTCGCCGGAGGTCGCGGCCGGGGCCGCGGCGGTCAGGGTCTGGAGCACCGTCTGCTGGGGATCGAGCGTTTCCTCGGCGATCTGCGAGTAATAGCCGATGTCGGCCCGATGCCACCACTTGAAGGCGCCGGCGAGCGGCGGGATGCCGCCGGCCAGCGTCCGGAGCAGGGTCGATTTGCCCCGGCCGTTCTCGCCGACCACGGCGACCTTGGCGCCGCGCGGGATCTCCAGGTCGATGCGGTCGGCGACGGTCCGGCCGGCGTAGCCGATGGCCAGCCCCTGGCAGCGCAGGGCGGTGCCCGGCGTGACCGGGGGGCAGGGGATGCGGAAAGCCGCCGCCGGCAGGTCGGCGTCGAGCTCGCGCAGCTTGGTCCTCAGTTTGGCGATGTGCTTGAGCTTGCTCTGGGCGCGCGAGGCCTGGGTGGCCTTGGCCCGGAAGCGGTCGGCGAATTCCTGGGCGGCGGCGATCTCGCGGCGGAGGCGCTTGTTGGTCCGGCGGGCGTACTCGGCCTGCTGGTCCTTCCAGTCCCGATAGGTCTCGACGTCGCCGTTGAAGGCCGTCAGGCGGCCGCGGCTGATCTCCCAGGTCGTGGTGCAGAGGTTCTGGAGCACCTCGCGGTCGTGGGACGTGACGACGAACGCTCCCGGCCAGCGGCGCAGGAAGGCCTCGAGGAGCATGAGCGTCGGCAGGTCCAGGTAGTTGACCGGTTCATCCAGGAGCAGCAGGTCCGGATCGCCGAGGAGCATCCGGACGAGCCGCAGCCGCATCTGATAGCCGCCGGAGAGTTCCGCGGGCGCGAGCGCCAGGTCGTCTGGGTGCAGGCCGAAACGCGACGCCAGTTTGAGGCATTCCCATTCCGGCCGGCCGCTTTTTTCCGCGAGGTAGGAGATGGCCGCGCCCTGCGCCGGCATCAGTTCGTCCTGATCGAGCCGGCCGAGGCGGGTCCCGGGCATCAGCCGGACCGACCCGGAGTCGGCTTCATCGCCGCCGGCCAGGAGCCGCAGCAGCGTCGTCTTGCCCGAGCCGTTGCGGCCGATCAGGCCGATCCGCGCCTTGTCGGGGATGACCAAGGACAGGCCGTCCAGGACGGTCTGGCGGCCGTAGGCCTTGCTCAGGTTTTCAGCGACGGCCAGGGTTTTCATGGACCGAATATTACCCGGCGCCGGCCGGTCGTTCAACCGCCCGGGCCGGCGTGGTAAGATAAGGGCGGTTAATTCCGATGTCCGGCCGCCCCCATCGGCCGCGATCAGCCATGCGCGCCATCATCAAGATCATCCTTAATACCCTGGCGGTCGTGGTCGCCGCCTACATCCTGCCCGGGATCTCGGTCAGGAACCTGCTGACGGCTCTCATCGTCGCCGTCGTCCTGGCCGTGGTCAACGCCGTACTGCGGCCGCTCCTTGTCCTGCTGACCCTGCCTGTCACCATCCTGACCTTCGGACTCTTCATTTTTGTCATCAATGCCCTGCTGGTACTGCTGACGGCCTGGCTGGTGCCGGGCTTCACGGTGGACGGCTTCTGGTGGGCGCTCCTGTTCAGCCTGGTCACGTCCCTGGTCGGCGCCGTGCTGCACGGCTTCACGCGGACCTGAAAAAAAGGCTTATTTCCCGACGAAAACAAAAAAGCTCCGCTCCGCGGAGTTTTTTGCTGTTCTGATGCCGTCAGCTCGTGGCGATCTCGGAACAACACCAGGATTCACGCCTTGCCTGGCATGGCGCCCATTTTCATGGGATGGTGCGGGCCGCGCGCTCGGTTCTCGGTTCGGTGGGCGTTTTCGCCCTATCTCTTCATGACGCACGTCCTTTCTTGGAAGGAGCCTTCGTTGCGGGTTTGCCCGTGTCTTTCATCGGCGCAAACTGGCTACGACATTCGAAATAATAGCATAAAAATACCCTTTTGTCAATGGTCTTTGACACATTTCGGAATTGAAAATCCGATCAATGGCGGCTGTCAGCTTACTCGGATGATTTCGTAGACGGTCTCCCGCTCGGCAGTCTTGAGCACGGCCTTATCGCCGGCCTGCCGGTCCATCAGGATCGACCCCAGAGGGGACACGTGCGAAATGCGGCCTTTCGCCGGATCGGTTTCCTGCGGGCCGACAAGCTGGTATGACTTCTCCTTGCCGCCGACCTTGACCACCACGGTCGAACCCAGCCGCGCGCGGCCGCCCGGTCCGGCGCCCGGTTCGATGATCACGGCCCGTTTCAGCTGTTCCTTGAGCGCGAAGATCAGGCCGTCGATCTTGCCCAGGCGCCCCTTGGCTTCATGGTAAGCGGCGTTCTCCGAGAGATCGCCCATCTCGCGCGCCCGGCTCAGGTCTTCGACGGCCCTGGGCCGCTGCGCGGTCAGCCGTTCAAGCTCTTTTTTCAGGGCCTCGACGGCCTCGGCGGTCAGAAAATCGCTTTCGGCTCCGGTCGCGTATTTGCGGTTCATTTCCGAACGGCGGGTCGGCACTTGCATACTTCGGCTATTTTAATCCGGCCGCGACGGAGGCGCAATACTCGGCAAAGAGAAGTGGTATAATGAATATCTAAACCAACTGAAAGCCAAACATATGGGCGCGCAGCACGACCAGGCCAAGCATCTGCAGCACCACCGCGAGCTGATCGGGTCGCTGGCCGAAGAGCTCAAGCCGCTTTTCGACTTTTCGGAGCAGGGCATGTACGTCTACCTCGACGACGACCATCTGGCCGCGAGCGACCGGTTCGCCAAGATGCTCAAGTACCGGGACGAAGCGGAGCTTTTGGCCGCCAGAAAGACGGGTCTTCTCGAGGATCTGGTCGCCAAACAGGATCAGGACACTTTGGCGAAGGCCTTCAACGCCGCGCTGGAGAAGGGGACGGCCTCGGAATTCCCGCTGGCCTGGAGGTCCAAGGGCGGAGGAACTGTCAAAACGAGGGTCATCCTGGCGCCGCTCAGTTACCGCGGCCACATGTTCGCGCTGCATTTCATTTCCGCGGTCTGATCCCGCGTCCGAATTACAAAAAGCGGGCGTCGAGGGACGTCCGCTTTTGAGTTGCCGGAGGAGCCGGTCAGTACTCGATGATCTGCCGGTAGCAGGACTGGACGCGGTTGAACTTGTAGCCGCTCGCTGCGTCCACGCCCAAGGGCACGACCATCGACAGCTGGAAGAGGTAGGCGCGGCCGTGCACCAGGCTCGGCGCCAGTTCGTCCAGCTGATCCGCCCCGATGCAGGTGTGGCGGCCGTAGTAGAGGTGGTCGCTCTCGGGGCAGGTGCCGTCATTCCTGGCGCCGGTCTTGGATTCCCAGGACACGATGGACGGCACGTCGGGCAGGTAGCCCAGGTAGAACGGATCGTCGGCGGTGAAGTGATACGGGTCGTAGCCGTCCCAGTTCATCCTGATCGCCGACCAGAGCGTATTCGGGATCTGCCAGTCCTTGTACGGCAGCCGGTTATCGACCGGTTCGCCGTCGTCGTGGTAGCAGTAGTCGGCGTCGCACGCGGACGACCGTCGGTCCAGCTGCCAGAGGTAGAAGGTGTTGACGCCGTAGGTGTCGCCCTCCGGCCAGACCTCGATCGGGTTGGAGGCCTGCTCCAGGTTGAGGTCGCCGCAGTCGGTCCAGTACGGGGTCGTTCCGCCGCCGCCGTCCGGCTGATCGGGCTTCGGCGGACCGCAGCCGACCAGGCCGACCGCCAAGGCGAGGGAGAGGACCAAAAGCCCCGTGTTTTTACTCATTTTCAGCTCCTTGTGGGTTGAGAAAGGACGCCCTGGTCATACCGCTTTTTAGGCGAAAAGTCAATGGTCCCGCGCCAGCCCCGGGGGCTTGACAAAACGTCCGATTTAGTGTATTATGGCTCCACGGTAAGAAGTTCAAATAGGCCCGGAGTCAAGACGCGATAGCGTACGAGATCGAAGGCCCAAACGACTTACTACCTTAAAGGTCGTACGTCTCAAAAATGCCTGCGTCTTAAGCAGGCCACAGTCCCATTATGGCTTTCGAACCTCGTCAGGGCGGATTCGCTCCTCGGCAGATGGTCGACGTGTCGGCGATGGGTCTCAAGTGCGCGGAGTGCGGTGTTGACATCAAGGAACTCCCGTTTGAGCCCAAGGCTGATCGCCCGGTCTACTGCCGCGAGTGCAATCGCGCTCGTCGCCAGAACTTCGGTCCTCGCTAAGGATCGGATCAAAGGCAAACAACACCTCCCCGGAAACGGGGAGGTTTTGGTTATGTGCGGTTGCCCGGCGGACCGCGGACCGGAAAAAAAAGACCGACGGCGAGTGCCGTCGGCGAACGAGAGCAAAAGAGCGTTGGTCCGATGACGCGGCCGGTCCGGCGGTCGAACCGACGGTCAGACGGCCGGCCGAGGGTCACTTGGCGCGGCGGTGGTGGCGCTTCGCCTGGTGGTGCTTGGCGTG
>JBAIWZ010000007.1:0-5994 GCA_037916955.1 Acutalibacteraceae bacterium
CCCCGCACGACGGTTGGGTTAAACAGAATCGCGGCATCCTGATGATGCAGGTCCGGAACACGATGGACCTGAACGCGAGACCGGCCTTCGGCGACTATGTCAGCCACCTCTTTTCTATATTCGTCCCGTCCGAGACGCTGGCCCTCGCCGCCCGCGGCCTCGGCATCTTCCTGCTGGTCGTCGGCACCGTCACCGGCGGCGGACTCGTTTCCGCCCAGGCCTTCCGCGACGCCGCCCCCGGGGATTCCTTCTATAACGTGAAGCTCGCCGTCGAGCGCGTCCAGCTGACGCTCGCTCCGAACGACGAGTACCGCACCCGCCTGCATACCGAGTTCGCCGATCGCCGGCTCGACGAGATCGCGCGCCTGGCCGAAGAGCCGGCCGCCCGCCAGAAGCTGGCGCCGTCCGTGCTCGCCGACTTCGGCCGCGAGGTCGCGTCCCTCAAGGGCGGGCTCGAGAAGCTCCGCGCCGAGGATCCGAACGGCATCGTCGAGACCGCCAAGCTGATGGAGCGCAAGATGGCCGTCTACCAGAACGTCCTCCGCAAGGCCGGCGACGCCCTGCCGCCGTCGTCCCAGCTGGCCCTGTCCGGCGCCCGCGACGCCGTGGACGGCGTGACCATCGCCGCCATGTCGGTCATCGTCGAGAAGCACCTGGCCGGCGACCTGAACGCGCCCAAGACCGTCATCGACCGGAAGTTCGAGGATCGCCTCAAGCTGGCCGAGGACAACATCGACGCCGCCGCCAAGAACGACGGCCGGGGGGTCGAACCCAAGGCGAGCCAGGCCAAGGCCGCCATCGCCGAGGCCAAGCAGCTGGTCAAGGACCAGAACTACCAGGCCGCCCTCTCGAAGATCGTCGAGGTGGCCGAACTGACCAAGGAGGTCGAAGCCGAGGGCCAGAAGCCCGCGGATTGTCCGCCGGCCGCCGACGGCCAGGAGAACAAGGATTGCCAGAAGACGGACGCGCCCGCGCCCGCCGACGGCACTACCGATACCGATACCAACAAAGATGCGACTGCAGCGCCGGCAGGATCGCCCGATGTTTCGGGCGATGCTGCTGGGTCTGGCAGCCGCTAGCCGGACCGTCCTGGGCAGCGGAATCTCTGCCCCTCCTTTGTTCTCGAGTGGAGGAGCAGCCCGCTCTCAAGTGAGAGAGGACAGTCCCGCGATTCGGTCGCTAAGACCTGTATATCCACTTAGTTCATTCAGCGTAAGTCTAAAGGTCGAGGCCACATCGTTGGCCGGCTCACGCATTGTGAGCCCCCGCTTGCTTCAATGCGGGAATAAGAAAGGTTATCCTAATTATGAGTGAAGTTTTACGAATGAGCAGGAAGGCGTTTACCGTGGGCGTGGTTGCCACGACGATCGCCTGGTCCATCGGCCTCTCGGCCCTGCTCGCCCCGCTCAGCGCGGGTGCGGCGGCCTCGGGTTCGCTGGTCAAGGCCTCGCTTCCGGCCGTCTATTATGTCGGCGCGGATGGTAAGCGCTATGTCTTCCCGAACGAGAAGACGTACAAGACCTGGTATTCGGATTTCAGCGGCGTTCAGACCATCACTGATGCTGAACTCGCTGCCATGCCGATCGGTGGCAACGTCACCTACAAGCCGGGTCTCAAGATGGTGAAGATCACCACAGACCCCAAAGTATATGCGGTCGACGCCCATGGGACCCTTCGCTGGGTTACCTCTGAGGCCGTCGCCGTCGCCCTCTATGGCGCGAACTGGAACCAGATGATCGATGACGTTCCGGATGCTTTCTTCACCAATTACACCATTGGTGCGGACATCACCTCGTCCTCGAGCTTCGTTCCGTCCGCCGTCCTGGCTGCGGCCGGTTCGATCAACTCCGACAAGAACCTGGGTGCCACCGCTGGCGCTTCCGGCCTGTCGGTCATGATCTCCGCGACCCCGGCTGTCGGCGGTTCGCTCCCGGGTGGCGCCACCAGCGTCCCCATGCTGAAGTTTGACGTCAGGAACGGCGGTTCGTCGGCCATGGTCGTTGACACGCTGACCATTCAGCGGTCCGGCTCCGGCGCTTCGACGGACTACGCCAACCTGTACGTCTATCTCGGCAATCAGCGTCTGACCACCGGTCGCTCGCTCAACACCACCAGCAACCAGGCCACTTTCACCGGCCTGAACCTGTCGCTGGCCTCGGGTGAGTCGAAGTCCCTGGTCATCTCGGCCGACATGGCCGCGTTCCCCGGCGCTGGCAACACTGATGTCATCTCGGTCGTCGATCTGCGCTCCGGCGCGAACCAGGCTGGCGGTCTGCCGCTTGCCGGTCCGACCTTCACCATGGCCACGGCCACGGTGGGCAGCATCACGATCACCCGGTCCGGCGCCAACCCGCTCTCCAACGTGAAGTCGGGCGGCCTGAACCAGAAGATGGCGGAGTTCCAGCTGACCGCTGGTTCCTCCGAGGACGTCTCCTTCACCAAGATCGCCCTCTTCCGCGGCGGCTCGGTGAGCCGGCAGTACGTCACCAACATCACCCTGAAGCAGGCGGGCAACGTCATCGCCCACAATGCTGAAGGCTTCGATGCCAACGACCGCGTCACGCTGGTCCTTGACACCCCCATGGTCATCGCCAGGGGCAACGTCAAGACCTTCGAGGTCTACGCCGACATCGGCGCGGGCGCCCGCACGGGCGTCACGGAGACCATCCTGACCTACCTTGATCAGACCACCGACCTGCTGGCTGTCGGCCAGACCTATGGATACGGCGTCACCGTCATCCAGGGCGTCCCGGCCTACGACGGCACCGGCGGCTGCGCTCTCGGCGTCGGCAACTGCTCTTCGACCCGCATCGAGGGCGGCCAGGTGACCATCACCTTCAACGGCCCGACCTCGAAGAACGTTCCGATCAACGGCAAGAACGTCGAACTGTTCAACTTCACGCTGGCCGCTCAGGCCAACCTGGAGGTCCGGAACCTGCGCCTGCAGATCACCCAGCCGGGTGTGCCGGGCGCTGGCGATGGTCTCGTTGACACGACCGTCGTTCCGAACGTTGCCAACTACACCAACATCAAGGTGGTTGACACCGCGACTTCTTCGACCGTCGCCGGTCCGAAGGACGTCAGCACCATCGGCGCTGATAACACCCAGGCCCTGAACTACACTGAGATCTTCAATCTCACTGCCGGTCAGGCCCGGACCTTCAGCGTCCAGGCTGACATCGCCAATCAGGTCGCTCTTAACGGCCAGCAGGTCCGCATCGACCTGAATCCGTTCCTGGGCACCGATATCCGCAACCTGGATAACAGCACCTACGTCGCCGTCACCGATATCGTTCCGAACGCTCTGATCGGCGGCAATGCTGACACTGTCCAGTCTCCGTCGCTGACGGCTTCCGTCGGCTCGACCCCGACCGCCCAGACCTACATCCAGGGCAGCCAGGGCGTCGCCCTCGGCAGCTTCGGCCTCAAGGCCGGCGATTCTCAGGATGTCCGCATCTCGTCCCTGCAGATCCAGGGCCTGATCGACACCTGGAATGGCGTCGCCTGCGGCGTGCCGGATGGCGTCTTCGCCTTCGGTCAGGATGGCGCTGCCTGCGGCAACGTGGCCAGCACCGTTCTCCAGGCCAAGCTCTGGAACGGTTCGACCCAGTTGGGTGACACCAAGAGTCCGAGCGCCTCGACCGGCGTCGGCACTGGCGGCGTCCTCACCTTCGACAACATGAACCTGCTCGTTCCGGCGGGCCAGACGGTCACCTTGACCCTCACGGGCAATCTGGCCAGCGCTCTGGCTGCCACGCCGGTCGATCTGCGGTTCGAGATCACCGCCGCTGGTTCCCTCTCCGTCACGGATAAGGACGGCAACACCGTGAACGCTCTCGCGACTCCGGCGTTCCCGCTCGATGCTCCGTCGGCCGTCACGGCCATGAGGGTCGCCGCGACCGGTACTCTCACTGTCGTCAAGGCTCCGGATGACACCGAATCGGAAGCCGGCAACGTCGTCGGCGGCGGTTCCAACGTCGTCCTCGCCAAGTACAAGTTCACTGCCCAGAATGAGGAACTCCGCGTCAACAAGATGGAGATGATGGTGACCTCGCCGACCTCGGCGACCAGCCTGGCTCTCTATGACGGCGCGACCCTCGTCGGCGGCCCGGTCTCCGTCAGCGGAGGCGGTCTGGCTGACTTCTCGGGCGTCAATTTCGTCGTCCCGAAGGATTCTTCCAAGGTCCTGACGGTCAAGGGCAATCTGAACACCGTCGGTTCTTCCGGTGCCGTGTCTGGCGTCAACGCCCAGGTCACGCTCACCGCTGGCGCCGGCACGTTCGAGGCCCGCGGCACGTCGGCCGGTTCCAGCACCCTGATCACTGAGGCCACCGTTGGTCTCGGCGTCCCGGTCGTTGCGAACGACAAGATCCTCCGCAAGACCAAGCCGACCATCAGCCTCGTGTCGCTGCCGTCGACCGTCCTCACCACTGGTGATGTGGTCGCCATGCGCTTCACGGTGGCCGCTGACGCCGGCGCCGATGTCTCCTTCAAGGAGGTCAACGCGAACGTCTCGCTGTCCTCTGCTGGCGGCACGGTTGCCATCGGTGCAGCTTCCTGCATCCGCCGCGTCGGTGACTCGACCAACCTGCCTGGCGGCTGCGCCATCGCGAACGCCAATCCGGGCGGCGCGCTCCAGATGGGTCTGGATCAGGAAGAGGTCGTCTCGGCCGGTACGTCGAAGAGCTACGACATCAGGCTTGCCATCGGTGGGGCCCTCCTCTCCGGCGACAGCTTGTCGACTCGTCTCCTCGGCGATGCCTCGCTGGTCATTCCGCAGGGCGTCATTGCCCCGATCACTACCCCGGGCACCTTCAACTACACGGTTGCTGCTGCTCCGGCGAACTTCATCTGGTCCGACAACTCGGGCATCCCGCACAGCGATGGCTCGGTGCTCGCCTCGTCGACCGATTGGTTCGATGGGACCTACGTGAAGGTCCTGCCGACGGATAGCCAGACGATGTCCAAGTAAGGACTTAAGGGTTGACCGGCTCTCCCTTGGAAACAAAGGCCGGAACCCAGTCTTGGTCGGAGGGGATCGCCCTGGCGGGCTTTCTCCTCTGACCGGACCGGAAGGGGCCCGGAACGGCGCTAAAGGCCGATCCGACGACCCGCCGCCTTCTCCCGCTCATTCGGGAAATGGCACAACAACCTCCGCCTTCGGGCGGAGGTTGTTTTTATCCCCAACCGGTGCCTGTCACCTTCCAGCCATTAGGTGCCTGTCACCAATTGGGGATAATTATTTATTTTGGCAACAAGATGGGTCCGAGCGCCGGATGGGGAAGTCGCCGCCGGCCTCGAAAATAATCGCGGACATCCCTTTTGGATGTCGGCTGTGTTTGCCACAGGTTCAATAATGCGCGATAAGCCGTGCGCCTGCTTTCGTCCGATCCGCCGAGCGATAGATACGCTTGATCAACCGTGACCAGGTCCTTGAATTCGTTGCTCAACCCAAAATAATGTCCGCAACTGGACCAGCGATGTTCGACCGGATCTTCCGACAGGCCGGCCCTGACGGGGTTGAGATCGATATAGATGCCGCAAACAAGGTCATAGGCGTCGCTATCAATTTGATATGCCTGGAACCGCCCTTGCCAAAGGTGGCCGTTCAATCCGTATTTCGTTTTGTGATACTTGGCGTAACTGTCCCCGATTCGCCACATCATTTCGGACAGGCTGTTATCGTTAGGCGAGGTCGCCTTCAGATGATAATGATTGGGGATCAGGCAGGCCCGGTGGAGTTCAAAGTCATATCGATCCTTCATTTCTTTTAACAGCTCAATGAAGGCGATATAATCGTCGGTTTCGCGGAATATCTCCGCGCCGTCGTTGCCACGATTGATCAAGTGGTATGTCGCCCCGGCGGCAAAATTTCTTGGCGGCCTCGACATAGCGTCAGCTTTTACCAACCGGCAGAAACGGACGCAAGTGGTAATTATCCACACCTGGTGACAGGCACCAAGAGGCTCATTTGTGCCTGTCACCACGTGGGGA
>JBAIWZ010000008.1:0-2238 GCA_037916955.1 Acutalibacteraceae bacterium
GTCCTTTTCCGAACGATCACGACGCCTCCCTCCTGGTTTGGCTCCGGGTTGTACAACGAACGACAAGGGAGAATAACACGAAAGGCGGTTTCTGTCAATGACTGGGTGTACGAACATTAACGAAGCCAATCGTTCCAAAGACGTTTGATAAATTATTCATATTATAATATGACATATATATTCGATTTTCTATTCTAAATATCGCTAAATTATATTATATCGAGCATCTATGTACATCAGATACTTGACAGTATTTATGATTTATGATACTGTCCTGTGTTCGGAAGTCAGAAACCTTCCGAACCGGATAAGAACCTTTCACCCATAAGCAAGGACGCGCCGCCGGAAGAGCGGGCGGAACGAGCGGACGCTCGGACCACGGCAACTTCCCGACTTATTATAGGGAGACCGCCTGACGGACCGACCGAACCCGCTCCCTACCTCTCTTCCGACGAGCGTGATCCACCGGCCTCAGGCGGGTCTCTCTAATTAGTAGAGCGGCGCGCCTGGGCACCGGTGGATGCGCAGCCGCCCGGATGCCCGCAGTCGAAGCTGCGGGGACGGCGAAATCGGCGTGAGGCTCTGAAACGGAAGCCACGCGTCGCGGGTAACGGCCGGCCACCGTACCCAAAGGGTAACCAACCCCGAACCCCGATCGCGACGGGGACGCCCATCCCGGGTGAGGGTCTGGTCTAGCCCTCAAAGGGCGAAACCTGGGGATGCCGCTCATCACACCGGTGATGGGTAAGGCGCCACGCACTGTCCGCTGGCACGAGGGACAGGCGGGTCTCGCCGCGGCGAGATCGGGTGCGCGAAGCGCCCAAGACCCACCGTATTCTCATGCAGGCACTGCGGTCCTTGCGACCAGGAGGCGGTCATGATGCGGATCATCATCGGCAACCGGGTGTACTGGACGGTGGACGGCATCGTGTTCAGCAGCCTGGCCGCCGCGGTCGAATACCTGCAGGGGCGCTGACCACGCCCGACCATCCCAGGTCGTTAAAAGGGGCGCAATACTCCGGGGAAGCTCCGGGGCGCTCTGGACGAGCGGTCACTGTCCATCTCTTCGGCGCAGACTCCGCTCTGCGCCCTCCACTCGAGCCGGTCACCGCGACGTGGCCGCCTCAAGCGGGGCTCGGGGTTGCGCATGGGGCGCTTCACCGGAGTCACGGCTCTTTCACAGGAGAACGTCATGGCCAACGAGAAGATCCGCTGCACCGTCCCCGGCTGCAAGAAGGAACTTCCCTCGGAGGCCATGTGGCTGCCCGAGTGGAAGGCCCTGCTGGCCGCCAACAACGGCCGGCCGGTCGCCATCGCCGACTTCCCCAAGTTCGCGCTCTGCGGCTACCACGGGCACCTGCTCCGCCAGGAAGGCGTGAGGGTGTACCGGTACGCCGACAGCGTGGCGCGGGAGAAGCGGATCGACGAGCGGCGGGAGGCCGAGCGGATGTCCTGGCGCCCCTTCGCCGACCGCTTCCTCGCCGACAAGGCGAAGAAGCCGCCGGAGCGGAAGGGCGACGGGCGCCGCCGCGGCACCGGAGACGGCCGGAACGTCGGTCAGGGACTCAGCCGCTGCGCCAAGATGGACGCCGATAAGCGTCCCTCCGCGCAGCCGGCCGAGAGCCCGACCGACGGCTCCGCCGACCCGGCTCCCAAGCCGTAGCGACCGCAGCCGACCGGTGGGTTCCTCGTCAGACCACCGTCCGTAAGATCCGGGCTGAAATGCCCAGACCTGCCGGAGCAGCAAGAGGAAGCTCGGAAATAAAAGACCGAATACCGAGCCGCCATCCCGCGGCGAACGCGGGCGCAATACTCCGGGGAAGCTCCGGGGCGCTCCGAAACGGGCGGACATCGTTTCAACGGACTCGGCGCAGGACTGCTTAAGCCTGCGCCCCTTCCACGAGAGCTCGAGGCGGCGCTTGTCCCGGCTCGAGCGCTCATGGAAGGCCGATGCTCTTTCAACCGTTATAAGGAGGCTGCCATGTACCGGATCATCGTGACCTGCCACTACCCCGACTGGCCGCGGGGCATCAAGACGTGGTTCGAGTCCCTGGTCTGCGTGGCCGGCCCCTTCACGAAGCTGTCGCGGGCGCAGAAACTGCTGCGCCGGCGCGGCTTCGAACAGGGTCACGCCTACCCGCGCACCTGGACCGTCCACCCGAACGGCGACGAGGCCTACTACGAGGCCAAGATCGTCAGCTCGGACCACGGTGACGAGGTCGGCGTCGGGAAGCTGCC
>JBAIWZ010000009.1:0-7663 GCA_037916955.1 Acutalibacteraceae bacterium
GAGAGGGTCAGGGTGACCGGGATCAGCTTGTAGAGCGAGGCGTTGACGGCCGTGTAGAGCAGCAGGGCGCAGATCGCCAGGAGGCCCGGCAGGCGGTAGTAGAGCAGCATGAACAGGGCGATGATCAGGAAGCCGATCAGGCCGGCGAACAGGCTGGCCTTGAGTGAGTCCTGGCCGAGCGAGGCGCCGACCGACTGCTGGCTCTCCAGGGTGATCGGCACCGGCAGGGCGCCGGCGTTCAGGCGGCGGGCCAGGAGCTTGGCTTCGGTGACGCTGAACTTGCCGGTGATGACGGCGCTGCCGTCGGTGATCGCCTCCTGGACGGTCGGGATCGACAGCGGCTGGTTGTCCAGGAAGATGGCCACCGGCTTGCCGACATTGCGGGAGGTGATGTCGGCGAAGAGCTTCTTGCCGTTCTCGTTGAAGGTCAGGCCGACCTCCGGCTCGCCGGTCTGGGAGGCGAACTGCAGCACGGCCTTCTTGAGGTCCTTGCCGGACAGGTCGGTGTTCTTCCAGGGCGACGGCTGCGGCAGGATGTCCGCCGCGGACCGCTTCATCAGCGAAATGGCGTAGAGGTGATAGGCGTAGGTCGGCCGCTCGCCCAGCTTGTAGATGATGTGGTAGCCGAACTGGGTCTCGACGACGTCGGAGATGCCGCCGACCGGCAGGGCGTAGGCCGCGTCCTCGAACGCCGGCACCATGGCGCCCTTGGCGAACCAGCCGAGGTCGCCGCCGGACGAAGCGCTGCCCGCGTCATCGGAGTTGGTCTTGGCCAGACCGGCGAAATTGGACTTGGTCGCCCGGGACTTCAGGTTGTCGATCAGGGCCTTGGCCTCCTCCTTGGTCCGCTTGGACTCGCAGCGATCGGCGCCGGCCCAGCAGATCAGGATGTGTTCGGCGTGGATCTCCTTGCCGGATTCTTCCTGGCCGGCGTACTTGGCGATCTCGAAGCTGTTGGAGGTCGAGACGAGTTCCGGCAGGACGCCGCCGGCCTTGAGCCTCTTGTCGGCCAGGACCTTGGCCACCAGCTCGGCGTACTGGCCGTCGGCGGTGACGAGGCCGAGGTCGCCGCCCTTGTCCTTGGTGGACATGTCGTCGGAGTATTCCTGGGCCAGCGCGGCGAAATCCGCGCCCGGCGCCTGGGCCTTGGCCAGGACGTCCTTGGCCTTGGCCTCGATGGCCGCGTTCTGGTCGTCGAGCTCCTTCTGCTGTTCCGGGGTCAGGGCCTGGGCCTGTTCGCCGCTCGGCTCCTTGAACTCCAGGATCGGCGTCTCGCCGATCAGCTTGATGGCTTCGGTGATGTCCTTGACCCCGGCCAGGTCGACGGTCACGCGGTACTGGTTGCCGGACTTGTTGGTCTGGACCAGCGGCTCGGAGATGCCGAAGGCGTTGACGCGGCGCTCGATGACGTCGCGGACGCCGGAGATGGCCTCATCGCGGCTGCCTTCGGGGATGTCCTTGACGTCGGCGATGTAGACGAGGTGCGTGCCGCCCTGCAGATCGAGGCCGAGGCGGTAGGGCACGTTCCAGAAATGCGGAACGTTCAGCTTGGTCTTGGCCTTGACCCAGTCGGCGGCGGAATCCCAGTACTTGGGATAGCTGAGGTTGCCGGCGACGACCAGGAGCGCCAGCACCAGGACGACGGCCTGGCGCACGCGGCCGCGGGGCGTCTTCGGGACGAACAGCGAGCCGATGAACTTTAGGATCGACGAGGGAACTGTGCGGATGGACATAGACTCGGACGGGAATAAACAAAAGGTCTGGCCCCCGGACAGGGCCGGATTTCCCCCGCCTTAACGGCGTGGGGACAACTGGGGAATATGTTAATTCAGGGGCCTGATTTTGGCAACTTGGCCCGGTCAGGGCCGGGGCGGCCTTATCCGATATAAAAAATCCGCCCGAAGCTTCGGGCGGATGGAAGAAGGAGCCGGCCGGATTCAGCCGATGACCACTTCCTGGTCGTCGGCCAGGCGGCGGAAGGTCGGCGAAACGCGGTAGAGCTCCTCGAAGGAGCCGGCGGCCGCCTCGACCTGCGGCTCGCCGTCGGCGAGCTCGTCGCTGCTCTTCAACACCACGAACTTGGTGCAGAGCTGCCGGACCGTGCTCAAGCGGTGGGCGATGATCAGTGCGCCCATGTCGCCGGAGAGGACCTCGGCCAGGCCGCGCTGGACCTCCTTCTCGGTGGTCGAGTCCAGGCTGCTCGTGGCCTCGTCGATGATCATGAAGCGCGGCCGGCGCATCGCGGCCGCGCCGATCATCAGGCGCTGGGCCTCGCCGCCGGACAGCTTGATGCCGTTCCGCCCGACGCGGGTATCCAGTCCGTCGACCAGGCGGTCGCCGAAGTCGATCTTCAGTCTCCGGATCAGCGTCCAGAGGTCGTCGTCGGCCACCCGCTCGCGCTCCGCCGGCGTCAGGCCGTAGAGGAGGTTGGAACGGATCGTCCCGTCGAGCACCTGCGGCTGCTGGGCGATGTAGCCCAGCGCCGCCGTCCAGGAGGCCTGGCGCCAGCAGCGCAGGTCGCGGCCGTTCACGAGCACGCTCCCCTGCTGCGGATCCATGTAGCGCTGCAGGAGGCGCATGATCGTCGTCTTGCCGGCGCCGCTCGATCCGATCAGGGCGACCTTCTCGCCCGGCTCGACCGTGAAACTGACGTCGCGGAGCACGGGACGGGATGAACCGTTCTTCGGCGCCTCCTCCTCGAGCCCGGCGTCGGCGTAGGTGTGGCCGACGCCCCGGAACTCGACGCGGGGCCGGACGTCAGGCGGCAGTTCCGCCGCGTCCAGCCGGTCGACGATGTCCGCGGGCATGGTCAGCCCGTCGCGCAGGGCCTGGACCGACGGCAGCGCCCAGTTGAGCTGCTGCTCGATCTGGCTCACCCGCCACAGGTTGTCGGAGAACATCCGGCTCCAGCTGAACAGCGGGTAAAGGACGCCGATCGTCCAATCCCCCTGCCAGGCGCGCCAGACGCCGTAGCCGATGACGGCCATGAGCACGACCTTGTCGATGACCGCCCGGCAGTTGATGCGGGCGATGTACCAGAGCCAGAAGCGCCGGTCATCCTCGAAGATCCGGCCGTGCCAGCCGGTCATGAACTCGACCTCGTCCGGCCCGCGGCCGCAGGTCTTGACCCGCTCGACCTTATCCCAGCGCTCGACGCGATGGCGCGAGAGCTTCCGGAACTCGGACTCGATCGGGGTGCAGGTCTCGATGCAGCGGCGGTTGAGGTACAGCGCCCAGACCGCGAAGTTCGCGGCGAGGACGGTCATCCCCGCGCCGGCGACCGGCGACAGGCACCAGATGAAGATGAAGGCGATGACCAGGTCGAGGATGGCCGAGATCCCGTTGAACAGGAGCATCTCCTGGACGCCGTGGATCTTGGCGCGCCCCTTCTCCATGTGGCCGACCGACAGCACGCTGCTGTCGCGCAGGTGCTGGCCGAGCGACTTCTCGAAGAAGAGCTCGCACATCCGCTTGTCGACCTGGATGCAGTTCTCGTCGATCATGTGCTCCCGGCAGTAGGTCATGAGCCAGTTGAATACCTGGCTCACGATCATGCAGCCGGCATAGCAGGCGAGACCGACGACGATGTAGCGGATCCGGCGGCCGACCAGGCCGTCGAAGACCCAGCGCAGGACCCAGGCCTGGGCCATGGCGAAGACGGTGAAGAGCAGCGCCGCGGGAACCATCCGGCGGGCCCAGTACTTGCTGCGGCCGCTGATGAGCTCCCTCCAGACCCAGCCGAAGACACGGACGCTCTCCCGGCTTTCGCCGAGATACTCGCGCCAGTTCTTGGCGATCCTGCGGTCTTCCGACGGATCGGACATGAAACACCTCGAAGACTGCGCGTTGGAAACAGTTTGAATGAGCGGTCACGCGAACGATCGCGGTGACCAGGCAAATTATCAAAATAAGGCGGCCTGGTCAAGCCGGCCGCGGCGATAAAAAAAATGCGCCCGGCGAGGGGCGCTGACGCCGCGAATGAGCTATGGAAGCGGGCCGATCCCGCAGCGGCGGTAGCCGGGGTCCGGCTCCGGTCCGCTGCGGATGAAGCGCATCTGCCTTTCGCCGGAGACCGGGTCGAACGTCTCCCTTAGCGGCATGATGGCCAGACGGTTCATCGATGCGATGAACGCGGCGAGGATGTCCAGGAGCCTGCGCATGTCGCCCTCCTTTTTCGCTTCCGCGACCGGCCAAAGTAGCATTTCGGTCCGGCTCGGTCAAGACGGCGTCCGCCCGTCCCCGAGATATGCCTCGATCAGGGCGATGTCCGCCAGGTCCTTCGGCCGGCCGAGCAGCCGCTTCCATTTCAGCACGTTCTCCAGGGTCGCGAACCGGATGCCGTCGATGACGTCGGCGCCGTCGATCAGGCCGTCCACGTCCCAAACACCCGGGCCCCAGGAACCGAAGACCTCGATCTCGCCGCCGAAGAAGACGGCCGCCGGATCACCCTGCTTGGACAGCCGCGGTTCGCCGGCGGCGCGCGCCTTCTCCCAGGCGGCGCCGCGGGCCAGCACGTCCAGGTCATGACTTTCGCGAAGGCCGCGCGCCATGAGCGGCCCGCTGCCGAAGACGACGAAATCGTCCGGCGGCAGGCCGAGCGACAGGAGTTTCTTGACCAAAGGATTGGCGCCTAAGTCGGCCATGGCTCGCTCAATAATTGGCGATCTTCCAGACGCTGTAAGCCGTGTAGCTGAGGCTGGCGATGGCGCAGGCCACCAGGACGGCTACGAGCAGGTCGTCGATCAGCACGCCGTGGAACGGATCGTGCTCGATGTAGTCATGCAGCGGCAGCAGGAAGAGCGAGAGCGACATCGGCGCCAGAGTGAAGATCAGGTTGAGCCTCAGGTAGCCGAACGAACGGCGTTTGTGTTCGAGCAGGACGGCGAGCGAATCACGCAGTCGTTCCATGTGGACCGCGACTTTCCGCCGCGGAGCATCGTCGCCATCGTGTGTCGCCGGCGGCACAAAGAACTGATGATGTTCTTCCCCGAAGCTGTGGTAATACTCGGTGATCGCGGCCATCAGGGCGGTCCGGTCGGCGGCGCCGACGCCGCCTTTCAGGCCGGCCAGCAATTCGTCGAGACCTTCGAGCGTCTTTTCCTGGCTGCCGACCTGGTCGATCTCGCCGTCGTCGGCACTGCCCGATTCGGCGATGGCCAGCAGTTTGGCCGCCTCCGCGGCGCGCGACTCGATCCGCCCGTGCAGCATGCTCATCTTGAAGATGACGAAGGTCGCGGCCAGGGCCAGGGCGGCGGCCAGGGTCTGGGGGATGGCGCTCAGGGTGTAATACCAGTAGCTGTTGTCCATAATTTCAGTCGATGCGGCGTTTAAGTTGCGCGCGCCGGGAAGCGCGGTGCCAGGGTTCGAAAATGCTGATGGTCTTGGCGACCTCGGCCGGAACGCCCTGGATGCAATCCAGCTTTTTGACCTCCTCCGCGTTCACCCAGGCGTGGCCGTCGAAACTCCCCCGCTCGGTCCGAACTTCGCCCGAGAGATACCGCGCCGCGAACTTGATCAGCAGGGTCGGCACTCCGTCGGCGCGCACGTAGGCGACGTTATTGATATAGGTGAGTTGCGGGTCGATCTCGACGCCGGCCTCTTCGCGGGTCTCGCGGGCCAGGAGTTTCTCGACGGCGTCCTCGAAATCCAGGACCTCGCCGTTCAGCCGGGTCGGCTTCGAGAGGTCCAGGTCGGCCCACTCCAGCTTGCCGCCGGGCACGCACCATTTGCCGGGGTGGACCTTCTCGCGCGCCGAACGGCGCAGCAGCAGGCAGCGGCCGTCGGCCGGACGCCAGACGACGACGTTGGCGACGACGTAGAACAGCTTGTCGGATTTCGCGGCGTCCAGGCTGATGCGTTCGGCGGGCATATCACGATTCCTCCAGGATGACGCGCTTCTTGAAGCCGCCGCGCTCGGCAAGCTTCTGGGCCTTGGACGCGGCGACCTCGGCGGCCGTGAATTTCTTGTACTCCAGGATGGCGTCGATGACCTCACCGATGTCGGCCAGCTCCTCGAGCGACTCGCTCTCGACGAATTCGGCGACCTCTTCGCCGAGCTTGGCCTTCAGCTTCAGCCAGTACTCGGCGTCGCCGGCGACGTGCGTCCTGGGTTCGACGCCGCGGGAACGGATGATCTCCGGGATCTTGTCGCGGACGAGCTTGTTATAGCGGGTCATAGTCAGAACTTGGGCGCGGCCGCGGCCTGCTGGCTGCCGTACTTCGTGCCGCTGGCCCCGACCGGCGAGGTCAGTTTGATGAAAGTCAGCAGGGCGATCGGCACGCCCGGCCGCAGGATGATGTCGAACGGACCGAGGTTGGCCATCTCCAAGGTGACCTTCCCCGGCGCGTCGTAATTGCCGTCGATGGTGCTCGAAGTGCAGTGCACGACCAGGCCGACGCGGGCGCAGGTGCTCCGGCCCTCGATCGAGCCGACGACCTCGCGCGGCATCTGAAAACTCTCATGAGTGGCGCCCAGGACGAAGCCGCCGGGTTTGAGACGGTAACCATCGGGGCCGATGCGGACCGGATCGAACTTCAGCTGGCAGCCGGCCAGGTCGGCGGTCTGTCCGGCCGGCGGGACCAGGAGGTCTGCGGCCAGATGCAGCCGGATGCCGGTCGGCCGGATGTCGGACCGGTCGAATTCGGGCAGGACGACGATCTGCTTCGCGTCGAGCAGCCGGGCGATGTCGGTGTCGTTCAGGACCATAGACGCTGAGCTTAACTGAGCTTATTTACGGGCGCCGAGCATTGACAGTGGGCTAATTTTATGTTATTATACCGGCTAGTGCAATCATCGCGCACCCGAACGGAAGTTGTCGGAGCAGGATCGCCGCCTCATCAATATAAGGCGGAAAAGCCACACGGTTAAGCCTGAACCCGGAATTCCAGAAGACGCAGCGATTTGTTCGATAGACACATGACATAGGACGCACTGGTCCGGAAGCTCTGACAGGATTTATCACATTGTTAGCCTGACACCGAACTTCATCTCTCGAACGTCGATCCGCCTGGCTCGCTCATGCAGCCGCCGGATCTGAAAACCCCTGGCCTAGGCCGGGGGTTTTTGTTATTGCGTTCCGAATGCGCCGAGGCGTTCTCATTTATCAAAATAGACCTGACCGGTCTTCAGCGCCTCGAAGGCCAGCCGCGACTGCTCGAAGAGCGGCTCGGGCAGATGCTCGGGATCGTACCAGTTCCACTCCCCGCTCTTGTCGGGTTCCATGACCGCCGGTTCGCCGGCCAGCCAGTCGGCGATCAGGCCGACGTGGACGTAATGCTTGGGCGCGTACTTGGTGACGTTGGCCAGGAAATGGAAACGGACGTTGTCGATCTCCAAGCCGCACTCCTCGCGCGTCTCGCGGCGGGCGCACTTCTCGAACGACTCCATCCATTCGAGATGGCCGCCGGGGAAGGCGTATTCGCCCGCGCCGTGCGCGCTCTTGCGCAGCGCCAGCAGCACCTTGCCGTTCTTGAAGATCATCACGCCGACGCCGACCGCCGGCCGGGACCGTTCCGCGCTCTTGGGCATATTAGGAAACCTCATCGATGAGTTTTTTGGTCAGTTCCTTGGGCAGGCCGAGGATGCTGTCGGTCGTACCCTCCTGCTTGATCAGATAGGGCCTGGCCAGCGGGTCCTCGACATCGAGGCCGCCGGAGCACTGGA
>JBAIWZ010000010.1:0-2130 GCA_037916955.1 Acutalibacteraceae bacterium
CATCGTCGGGCGTTAGATGGCCACTCAGGATGTTGATGAGGGTGGTCTTGCCCGATCCGTTCGGGCCAATGAGACCGACCAGCTCACCCGCCGCGATGGAGAACGTCACGCCATCGAGCGCCTTGAGGCCGCCGAAGGAAATCGCCACGCGATTGATGGAGAGATAGGCCATGCGCTCACTCCGCTGGCGCCGCCGACGGGCGCGCAGTGAACCGCTCATAGCCGGTGCGCAGGAGGCCCCAGAGCCCGGCGCGGAAGAAGCGGGCCACCAGGATTACCAGCAGCGCGAAGACGACAAGCTGATAGCCGCCGAAGTCACGCAGAAATTCCGAGGCGATATAGATGAGGAAGGCGCCGCCAATCGGGCCGACCAGCGTGCCAAGTCCGCCGATCACCACCATGGAGATAATGATGCCGGTCTGTGAGATCAGCCCCAGCTCCGGGCTGACGAGCTGGGCGAAATGGCCGTAGAGCGCGCCGGCAAGCCCGCTGATCGCCGCGCTCAGCGCGAAAGCGTAGGTCTTCCAGCGCACGATCTTCACACCGCGGCCGGCGGCCGCCACCTCATCATCGCGGATGGCGCGCAGATAGAGGCCGGCCGGGCTGCGCAGCAGGAAATAAAGGCCGAGTTGGATGGCGACCAGCAGCGCCAGGATGGCGTAGTAATCAGCGAGGCGGCTGGCGAACAGCGCCGGCACGTTCAGCCCGAGATCGCCGCGCGTGATCTCGATCGAATTGCTGACGACGAGACGCATGATCTCGGCGAACGACAGCGTGGTGAGGGCGAGATAGGGCCCGCGCAGCCGCATTACGATGCGCGCGAGCACGAAGCCGACCGCCCCGGCGACAATGATCGCTGCCGGAATGCCGATGAGCGCCGTGCCGCCGAAATGATAGGCGAGCAGGCCCGTCGCATAGGCGCCGATCATGCCGAAAGTCGCCGGCGCCAGCGAAAATTGCCCGGTGTAGCCGGCGAGCAGGTTCCAGCCGACGGCAAGCAGCGCGAAACACATCGAAACGATAATCACGCCGCGCCAGTACTCGTTGCCCACCAGCGCCGGCAGCAGGGCGACCACGGCGAGAATGGCGAGCGAGGCCCACAGCTCGGCCCGCATGCGGGAGCGCGTATCGGCGGCTTCGTGCATTAGACTTCGCGCGCCTTTTCGCCGAATAGGCCCTGCGGCCGGAACAGCAGGAACAAGATGAGCAGGATCAGGCCGAACGTGTCGCGATATTGGTAGGAGATGTAAACGCCGCCGAAGCTTTCCAGCACGCCGAGGATGAGGCTCGACAAGATGCTGCCGGGCACCGAGCCCATGCCGCCGAGCACCACGATGACGTAGGACTTGATGGCCGGGAAAACGCCGACATCCGGCGTGGGATTGAAGATGTTGGCGAGCAGCGCGCCGGACATGCCGGCAAGTCCGCCGGCCAGCGCGAACACGATGGCGCTCGCCTTTGCGGTGTCGATACCGGCAAGCGAGGCGCCGAGCCGGTTCTGCGCCACGGCCTGGATCTGCCGGCCCCAGTACGAATGGCGCACGATCAGCATCACCGCGACAATGACCGCGACGGCGGCGAGCGCGGCAAACAGGCGGTGGCCGCTGATCACCACGGGCCCGAGATAGATGCGCGAGATGTCGACCAGCGCCGGACCTTTGTAGGCATAGGGGCCGACGATCTTATCGACCAGGTTGATGAGCAGAATGGAAAGCCCGAAGGTGACGATGACGGCGTATTCGTCGCGCATCAGCCCCCAGGAGGTGTAGCCGGCATAGAGCGGCCGCATCAGCAGGCGCTCGACAAGGACGCCGACCAGCGCGCCGACAAGGAATGCGAACGGCAATGCCAGCCACGGCGACAGGCCGAGCATCAGCGCCGACAATGTGTAGGCGTACGCCCCTACCATGTAGAACTCGCCGTGGGCAAAATTGACGATCTTGAGAATGCCGAAGATGAGCGACAAACCAATCGCCATCAGCGCATAGAACACGCCGATAATGAGTCCGTTAACGAAAAGGTCGAGCGTGAGCATGAAAAGAGGTGGCCGGAATAAAGGAAGGGAGGCATAGCCTCCCTTCCTTTCGCGTCAAGGCCCTTCGTTCACTTCGGTTTCACCAGCCGCGAAAC
>JBAIWZ010000011.1:0-4487 GCA_037916955.1 Acutalibacteraceae bacterium
CACGGACGGCTCGGCCGTCGGCGACGTCTGGGCCGTCGGCCGGTCGGGCACCATCATCCGCTACGACGGCTCCGCCTGGTCGGCGGCCGCCTCGCCGACCAGCCGCAGCCTGAACGGCATTGACGTCCTGTCCGCGACCGAGGCCTACGCGGTCGGCGATTCGGGGACGTTCATCCGCCTGTCGAGCGGCGCCTGGAGCCTGCTCGGCAGCCCGACGGCGCAGGACATGTACTCGGTATCCATGCTGTCGCCGACCTCCGGCGCGGCCGTGGGCAGCAACGGCACGATCGCCTCCTGGGACGGAACGGCCTGGACCGTTTACGGCTCGCTCGGCGCCAACGCCCTGCGAGGCGTCCATCTGTACTCGTCGAGCCTGGGCGCGGCCGTGGGCGACGGCGGCACGATCATCATGTGGAACGGCACGGTCTGGTCGGTCATCGCCTCGCCGACGACCCAGCGTCTTAACTCCGTGCATTTCATCGCCGCCAACCTCGGCTGGGCCGTGGGCGACGGCGGGACCATCCTCAAATGGAACGGCGCCAACTGGACCTCCGTCGCTTCGCCGACCGTCGCCCGCATCGCCGCGGTCGAGTCGCGAGCGGCCAACGAGGCCTGGGCCGCCGGCGATTTCGGCCTGATCCTCAAATACGACGGCACCAGCTGGTCCGCCTTCACTTCGCCGACCACCCGGCATCTTTTCGGCATCGCCGTCCAGGCGCCGACCGACGGCTGGATCTGCGGCCAGCGCGGCTCGCTGCTCAAGGATCCCGCCCCGTACATGGCCTTCGGCACCTTCGTTTCGACGGTCCTGGATACCGGCGCCGCGTCGGCGGTCTTCGATACGATGTTCTGGCACGCGGCCCTGCCGGCGGGTACCGCCCTCACCCTGGCCACGCGGAGCGGCAACACGCCGACGCCCGACGGGACCTGGTCGGCCTGGAGCGCTGAATACCCGGCCGCGGACGGCGCCCCGGTCGCGTCCCCGCCGGCCCGTTACCTGCAATACCGGGCCACCCTGAGCACTGCCGACGACATGCAGACGCCCCGGCTCGACGACATCACCCTGACCTACCGGCAATGAATCCGCCCAGCCACAACCAGCGACGTCCGGCCGGAGCTTCGGCGGGTTTCACCCTGCTGGAGATGCTCGTCTACCTGGCGGTCATCACCGTCGTCCTGACGGCCGCCGCCTCGCTGTCCTTCGCGTTCCTGTCGGCGAATGCCCGCGCCATGGCCAACGTGGAAACGGGCCGCAACGCCCGGTTCGCCGTCGACCGGATGGCGACCGCGGTCCGCGAGGCGGCGGGCGTGAACTTCGGCGATTCCGTTTTCGGGTCGAACCCGGGCCGGCTGTCGCTGGCCACCGGCGATCCGGCCACCGACCCGACCGTCTTCACCGTCTCCGGCGGCCGGTTGTTCATCCAGCAGGGCGCCGGTCCGGTCCTGCCGCTGACGTCGCCCGCGGTCGTCGTGACCGAGTTCACGGTCGACAACCTGTCGCCGTCGGCCTTCATCAGCATCGTGCGTCCGCATGTCCGGATACGCTACGCCTCCGATCTGGACTCTTTCAGCGCCGAGACCGTCCTCGAATCCACGTCCGCCGTCCGGCGCGGCGAAGGTTTTTCTAACTGAACGACCATGACACGCATCATCGCCATCGGCGCGAAAACGGGGGAGCGGCGCGAGGCCGGCGTCATCGGCCTGCTGACCGTGGTCGTCCTCGGCGCGTTCATCCTGACCATCGGCCTGTCGGCGGCCTACATCGGCCAGTCGCAGATCGTCGCCGGCGGCGGCGCCGACGGAGAGCAGTACGTCCGGGAGCTGGCCGCGGCCTGCGTCGACGAGGCCGTGTATCGTCTCAAACTCGACAGCGCCTACGCCGGCGGGGCCCTGCCGCTGGACGTAGATTCCTGCACGGTCACGGTGACCGGGACCGGATCCGGCCGCACCATCGCCGCGTCCGCGTCCGCCGGCGGCTATTCCAAGAGCTTCACCATCGAGGTTTCCCTGCGCCAAAATCCGTCGCTGACGGCCGCAGCCTGGCACGTGGACGGCTGGGCGGAGAATAACCCCTGAGCGCCAACTTTCGCCTCGTACCGCGATCTTCGACTGCCGGGCCGAGCCCGGCCTTTATTTTCGGCAGTGTTCAGCTTTTTTAGGCGGCCCCGAATATGCTATTATATGGACAGGAAAGGGACCGGACCGGCATTTCAGGCTAAATGAAGCGATTCCGGCGGCCTATGAAGCCTCTAGCCCTCGGGTTGGACATCTCGGACTATTCGATCGAACTGGTCGCCCTTCAGGAAAAGAGGGGTGCTGCCGTCGTGTCCCGGGCCGCCCGCGCCGAACTGCCGCCTGGCCTGATCAGGCGCGGCGTGATCCAGGACCCGGACCGGCTGACCGGCGAACTCACGCGGCTCCTGGACGGCGCGTTCGGACTCAAGCGGCCCAAACTGGCAGCGGCGCTGGCCCTGCCCGAGACCCAGGTCTTTTCCAAAGTATTCGCCATGCCGGATACGCTGACCCCGGCCCAGGCCGCGCAGGC
Source organism: Acutalibacteraceae bacterium (assembly GCA_037916955.1). Classification (GTDB taxonomy): domain Bacteria; phylum Patescibacteriota; class Patescibacteriia; order SG8-24; family SG8-24; genus JBAIWZ01. The sequence continues at coordinate 2,546 of JBAIWZ010000011.1, forward strand.
CGCGGCCATCGGCGCTGCCGACAGCCTGCCGGTGGCCGTCGAGGACGCTGTCGCGAACACCGTCGCCGGACCCGTCGCGCCCAAGGGACAGCAGACCGTCTTTTACGCCGCCGCGCCCAAACGGGTCGTGGCGCCCTACGTCGAACTGATGAGACGCGCCGGCCTCAAGCCGATGTTCTTCGACGGCGAGTCCCTGTCCATCGCCCGAGCCCTGATCGATCCGGCTGACGGGGAACCGGTGCTGATCGCCGACATCGGGGCCAAGACCAGCCTGCTGACCGTCATCGTGCGGGGCCGGGTCGCCTTCAGCTCGAGCGTCAACGTCGCCGGCGATGCCCTGACCTCGGCCATCGAGCTCAAACTCAACCTGCCTCTGGACAAAGCCGAGAAGCTGAAGCGCAAGGCCGGGTTCGATCCGTCGGCCGAAGGCGGCCGGGTCTTCCTCATCCTGCAGAAGCCGATGAGCGAGATCATCGACGAGATGTCGCGGACGCTGCGTTACTACGAGAAGGCCGTCGGACGGCCGATCAAGAAGATCCTGCTGGCCGGCGGCACCAGCCTGATCCCCGGCGTGGTCGATTACGTCGCCTCCAATTTCAGCGGCGCGACGGTCGCCCGCGGCGAACCTTTGAAAGCGCTGTCGATCGATCCCGAAGCGAAGATCGGCGACCTGAAAAAAAATTCGATTCTTTATGCGACGGCAGCCGGACTGGCCCTGAGGGCCGCCGGCCTGCGGGACGGACCGGGCCTGAACCTCATGCCCGGAAACGAAGCCCGCGGGCACGGCGCGACCGCTTCGGTCGGTAAGGCGCTGAACGCGGTCTCGGAGATCATCTCTATGGTCACACGAACAAGAAAAACTCATCCGAGGAAAAAGGCCGCGCCGCACGTCGAGCCGGCGGAAACGGCCGCTGAAGCGCCGGTCCAGGCGCCCGTGCCGTCTTACGCCGCGCCGCCGGAGGCCGAGCCGGCTCCCGCCGCCAAGGCGCCGGAAGCCGAGCCCCAGCCCGCCGAGACCGACGGACCCGATTACGGCGGCAACATCGGGGAGATCCTGGACGCGGTCGCGCCGGTCGATCGCGATGCCGCCGCGGAAACCGAATCCCCGCCGGAGCCTGAAGCCGGGCACGACGAGGAGCCAGGCCACAAGCACCTGTCCATCGAATCGATCATCAGCCGGGCCAAGCAGTCCGAACCGCCGGCGCCGGCGGCGGTCATGACGGCCAAAAAGCCGCGGTCCGCCCGCCCCTCGGTCGGGAAACTCCTGATCCTGGTCATCATCCTGCTCTTGGCCGCGGCGGTCGGCATCTTCCTGTTCATCAGGAAGAACGGCCCGGTTTCGGCCGGACTTTGGTCCAGGTTCGCCGCCAAGCCGGCCGCGCCGGCCCAGCCGGTCGCCGCGCCCAAACCGACGGCCGGAGTTCAGGAATCGGTCAGCGTCGTCGCCAAGGTCGGCACCAACGCTCCGCAGCCCGGCGGCACCGAGCCGTTCATCACCGGCCGGATCGTCGAGACCGACGTCGTCGCCCAGGACACCTTCAAGGCGACCGGCACGGCCCAGACCGCCGGCGGCAAGGCCAGCGGTATCATCACCATCATCAACACCACGCCCAAGTCCTACACTTTCGTGGCCACGACGCGCTTCCTGACCAAGGACGGCGTCCTGTTCCGGCTGAAGAGCGCCGCGAACATCCCGGCCAGCGGCCAGGTCGACGCGGCCGTCGCCGCCGACCAGCCCGGCGCCCAGGGCGACATCGGGCCGAGCGATTTCACCATCCCGGGACTGTCCGCCGACCTCCAGGCCAAGATCTACGGCAAGAGCCAGGCGGCCATGACCGGCGGCGCGGGCACGGCCAAGGCGGTCTCGCAGGCCGACCTGGACCAGGCCAAGGCGTCGCTCATGAACAAGCTGAACTCCGAGAGCCAGGGCAACCTCAAGGCC
>JBAIWZ010000012.1:0-1945 GCA_037916955.1 Acutalibacteraceae bacterium
CAAGCCATTTGTCAGGAAAAGCGGCTCGTCGGCGCGGACATCTGCGAGGTGTCACCGCGGCCGGCCGACCGGCTCACGGAGCGCAACGCCGCGCAACTGGCTTACAACGTCGTCACTTGGGCCCTGCTGGCCAAGAAGAAGGCCGCGTAGCCGCCACTCGACACGGGTTCTGCCCCGTGTTTTTTTATCGTCAGGGCGGCATCGTGGTAAAATGCCCGCATGAAGCGGGGCAAGTGGTGGGAAAAATTTGCTTTCATCGGCGGCGTGGCAGCTTTGGCCGCGCTGGTGTCTTGGATCGCGTTTTTCACGGACCGGGAACCGGTCGCGGTCTTGAATTTTGTCTCGCCTTTGAACTTGGCGCCGACGACGTCGGAAACGATGCGACCCGCGGCCGACGTCCGTCCGGCGGCCGTGGCCGGGAGTTTTTATCCGGCTGACGCGGGCGCGCTTCGGACCGCCGTTCAGGGCTACTTGGCCGCGGCCGATCCGCCGAAATTCGCCGATCCGGTCAGGCTCGTGATCGTGCCGCATGCGGGTTACGAATACTCCGGCGCCACGGCCGCTTTCGCGTTCAAACCGCTCATCGGCAGCGGCTATTCGCGGGCCGTGATCATCGGACGCAGCCACAATGCCGTCTTTTCCGGCGTCAAAGCCGACGGACACGACGCCTGGGACACGCCGCTCGGCCGCGTCGCCGTTGACCGCGATTTCATCCAGACGCTGGCCCAGGCCTCCGGCGTGGTTTCCGTCGATTCGGCGCCCCACGACGCCGAGCACTCGTTGGAGGTCGAGGTTCCTTTCGTCGCATCGGTCCTCGGGCCGGACGTCCGGATCGTTCCGCTGCTTTTTGGCGACGAAGACCGAGACGCCGCGGCCAAGCTAGGCGCCGCGTTGGCCGAGGTCGCGGACGCTCGGACGGTCGTCATCGTCAGTTCCGACCTGTCGCATTACCCCTCGCCCGACGACGCTGACTTCTTCGACCACCGAACGATTGATGCCGTGATGACGGACGACCCGTCGCGGTTCCACGACCTACAGGACGCGACCATGAAGATCGCTGCCGGCAAGGTCGCGACCCTGGCCTGCGCCAGCATCGCCATCGAAAGCGGCTTGGCCTACGCGCGAGCCGCCGGTCTGACGCCGCATTTCCTGAATTACGCGAACAGCGGTACCGGCCGCGCGGAAGCGAACCAGACCGTGGTCGGTTACGGCGCGTTGGCGTTCACGGGGCCGTTGCCGGAGGCGCCGGGTCCGCTGGACGCCGCCGCGCGCGAGGAGGCGCTGGGCATCGCCCGTTCGACTCTCGATGCGTATTTCCAAGGCCAGGATTATCGGCCGTCGCCGCGCTCGACCGCGCTGGCCGAAAAGCGAGGAGTGTTCGTGACCCTGTACAAGGACGGCGAATTGCGCGGTTGCGTCGGGGTCTTCGCTCCGGATAAGACGCTCGCCGAGTCGATCAAGGACATGGCCTTGTCGGCCGCCTTCGAAGACCAACGCTTTCCGCCCCTGCGACAGGACGAATGGCCCGCCGTCCAGGTGGAAATTTCCGCCTTGTCGCCGCTCGCCCGGGTGAACGGACCGGCGGACATCGTCTTGGGCCGCGACGGCGTCTACCTGACGCAAGGTCAGCATGCCGGGGTTTTCTTGCCGCAGGTCGCGACGGAAAGCGGTTGGGATAAGAATCGCTTTTTAAGCGAGCTGTGCGCCCAGAAAGCCGGCCTGCCAGCCGACTGCTGGCAAGACCCGCGGACGGAATTTTACTCTTTCACGGCTCAAGTATTCGAGTAGTGACCCAGGTGACTCTCGAGGCGCCAGTCGCGCCTTTTTCCTTTGGTCCGGAAGCGATAACATGTATTGGTTATGAAGCGACGCACCGACAAAGGGCCGACGACGGAAAAGGCGTCAGTCCGGCAGTGGTGGCCCGAAGCGTCTCTGTTCGCCGCGG
>JBAIWZ010000013.1:0-1937 GCA_037916955.1 Acutalibacteraceae bacterium
TGGCGGTAGAGCCGCTGCTTGCCGACGGCGTCCAGCAGGTCGTTGCCGATCCAGTAGGCCTCGACCACCCGTTCGTCGAACGGGTCGGCGATGCCGCTGGCCTGCGCGATCAGCCGCAGGTAGGGGAACATCGTCTGGAACGCCCCCAGCAGGGCCCGGAGTCCCGGGTCCACGGTGTCGTTTTCCAGATAGGCGGCGATCTCGGCGTTGGCGTCCGGGCCGCAGTAGTGCAGGCGGTTCGGGCCGAAAGCGTAGCGGGTGCAGCGCAGTATTCCGTCCACAGTGAGATCAGTTGGCGGCGGCCGCGGTCGGGGCGGGCTTGGCCAGCCGGCCGAGCACGACCGCGCTGAGGCCGGCCGCGAGCAGAGCGGCGCTGACGAATTGGGTCCAGCCGAAAGAGTGGGTGACGAAGGCGGCGGTCAGGGCGTTCGTCACGAGCGTCGCCGGAACGAGCAGACAGGCGACCTGCGAGGCGGGCAGCCTCTTCAGCGCCGAATACCAGGCGACGACGTAGCCGAAGAGCAGCCCGGCCGCGAGCAGGGTCCAGCCCCACTGGCCAGCGTTCAGCTGCGCGACGGCGCCGGCTCCGCCGGCGGCCAGGGCGAACGGCAGCAGTACCAGCGAACCGACGGCCATGCGTGACGCGGCCACGGTCACGGCCGACACGTCGGCCAGGACCTTCTTGGCGATGATGTTCTCGGCGGCCCAGAGCAGGGTCGCGGCCAGGATCATCATCTCTCCGGAGTTGAACTTGAATCCGGTGAAACCGCCGACCACCAGGTTGGCCGCAAAGATCGCGCCGGCGCCCAGCCATTGCGCCGCGGACAGTTTTTCCTTGAGCAGGGGAGCGGCCAAGAGGATCACCCAGACGAACATCGTCTTATGGATGAGCGAAGCGTTCAGGGCGCTCGTCCGCTGCAGGCCAGCGAAGAACAGGGCGAACGGCAGGGAGCCGCCGACCACGCCGACGGCGATCAGCCGGATCCACTGCCGGCGGCTCAAGGCGGCTATCTCCTTCCGTTTTCCCAGCGCGACGATGACGCCGGCGAGCAGGACCGCGACGAGCGCGTTCTTGAGGGTCGTGTAGACCACGGCGTCCTTGATCACGGTCACCGCGATCTTGTTCAGGAAATTAGCCAGGCCGGAGATGGCCGCGGCGGACAGCGCCAGCCCGACCGCTACATTGCGCGTATTCTTCATATTTGAGGGTTTAGCTCCTTATCCGTCCATTTTACTAGATTACCCGCCCTCATTGAAAGCCGGCGGGCCTTCTGTCATAATGGTTCGGAACCCAATCGCCTTATGAAAACCCAGAACTACGTCAAAGTCGCGGCCATCCTAACTCTGGCGGGAGTGCTTTTCTCCGGCTACCTGGCCGGCACCAAGTTCCTGTCCGGCACTTGCGCCTTCAACGAATCCTGCCCGATCTTCCTGGGCTACCCGGCCTGCTACTACGGCTTCTCCATGTTCGCGACGATGTTCGTCTCGACACTTGTCGCTCTGTTCAAGAAGACCGCCGCCAACTGGCCGCTGAAGGTCAACATCGTCGTCTCGCTCATCGGCATCTGCTTCTCCGGCAGCTTCGTCGTCGGCGAGGTCGCCAGCTGGTTCACCCAGGGTTTCCACTCTTTCGGTTTCCTCGGCCTGTCGACCTGCGCCTACGGCCTCGTGTTCTTCATCATCGTCTTCGGTTTCTCACTCTGCGCCCTGTTGAAGAAGGACAAGCCTGCCAAACCGGCCGCCCCGCCCGCCGAAGCGCCGAAAGCGTAAATTCCGAAAGACAAAAGACCGCCGCGAGGCGGTCTTTATTATTGCCCCGCGAAACCCCGGGCGTAAGCCCGGGGTGCCTTGCGACCCTTTGGACTCCTTGCCTTGCGCCTGTTAAGGTGCCGCTGTTATGGAGTTCCTGAAGCAGGCGCACAGTACCTATCACACCA
>JBAIWZ010000014.1:0-1535 GCA_037916955.1 Acutalibacteraceae bacterium
CCGGCATGGTCCTGAGCGCGGAGGCGCTCGGCGGCTTCCTGGTCGGAGCGATCATCTCCGGGCAGCTGCTGGCCGTCTTCATGGTCACCTCGGGCGGCGCCTGGGACAACGCCAAGAAGACGATCGAAAAAGGGGAATACGGCGGCAAGGGCTCGGAACAGCACAAGGCTTCCGTGGTGGGCGACACCGTGGGCGACCCGCTGAAAGACACGGCCGGACCGGCGCTCAACCCGATGATCAAGGTCATCAACCTGGTCTCGCTGATCGCCGCGCCGATCATCATCCATTATCATCGCGAAGATCCGGGGATGATCGTTGCGATCGTGCTCTGCCTGGTCGTGCTCTTTGGGGCGGTCTCCTACTCCAAATACGGCAGTTTTAAGAACCTGTTCGCCCATCAATGATCGAAGCGCTTTTCGAACTGGGCTTCGTCGCGGTGATCGTCGCGGCCGTGATCGGTTATTTTATGCGGCGGAAAAAGAAGCTGGAGCGGATGGCCCTGCGCGACAAGATCGAGGATATGTTCCGGTAGCCCGGGCTAGATCGCGGGGAGGTTCGAGCCGCCCATCAGGAACAGATCGACCGCGCGGGCGGCACGGCGGCCCTCCGAGATCGCCCAAACGATCAGCGATTGCCCGCGGCGCATGTCGCCGGCGGCAAAGACGTTTTTCACCGAAGTCATATAATTCTCGTCAGTTTTGACATTGCCTCTTTGATCATACTCGACGCCGAGCTCGGTCAGTAAGCCCGGCTTTTCCGCGCCGACAAAGCCCATCGCCAAAAGGACCAGGTCCGCCGGTATCTCGAATTCCGTGCCAGGTATCTCTTTTAATTTCTCATCAACTCTGACGCACTGCAGACCCGTGACCCGCTGACTCGACGACTCGCGACTAATGAATTTTTTGGTGAGAACCGACCACTGTCTCTCCCCGCCCTCTTCGTGGCTTGAGGTCGTCTTGAGCAGCATCGGATAGGTCGGCCAGGGTTGGTTGGCGAGACGGGTTTCGCCCGGCTTAGGCATCAGCTCGATTTGGACGACGCAGTCGGCGCCCTGGCGCACCGCCGTGCCGACGCAGTCGGAACCGGTGTCGCCGCCGCCGATCACCACGACTTTCTTCCCCTGGGCGTCGATCAGCTTGTCGGCAGGGACCTCAACTCCCGCCACCCGCCGGTTGGACTGGGTCAGGTACTCCATGGCAAAATGGACACCTCTGAGTTCACGGCCGGGGACCGGCAGGTCGCGCGGCACTTTCGAGCCGCCCGCCAGGACCACGGCGCTGAAACCGGCCAGCGCTTTTTTATCCGGGCTTATCCCGGTCTTGAACTCGATCCCTTCCCGCCGCCAAACCTCGATCCGGCGGTCGAGAATATTCTTTTCCAGCTTGAAGTCGGGGATGCCGAAGCGCATGATCCCGCCGATCTTTTCATCGCGTTCGAAAACGGTCACGTTGTGGCCCGCTTGATTGAGCTGGGCGGCGCAGGCGAGACCGGCCGGGCCGGAACCGACGACGGCGATCTTCTTCCCGGTCCGCTTG
>JBAIWZ010000015.1:0-5676 GCA_037916955.1 Acutalibacteraceae bacterium
CGGAGGATCGTCGGAAAATTCCTTCTATGCCAATTTCGGCCAGAAGGAATCGGGCCTGGACAATTACGCCGCCGGTTACTTCGGCGCCGGCTGGGGCTCCAAGGTCTATCTCGCCGGCCGCAACGGCACTTCCCATTACACGGCGGCCTTTACCGGCGGCAACGTCGGCATCGGCACGACGACGCCCAACGAGACCCTGCAGGTCAACGGCAACGCTAGGGCGACCCAGTTCTGCCTTGGCGCCACCGGCAACTGCGTCTCCACCTGGCCCAGCGGCCTGAGCGGTTCGGGCACAGCCAATAACGTGCCGAAATTCACCGGCACTTCGAGTCTCGGCAATTCGCAGATCTACGACGACGGCACCTACGTGGGCATCGGCGGCGGCAGCCCGCTCTGGGGCAAGCTCGACGTGTTCACTTCCGGCACCTACACCAAGGCCTATTTCGGCAGCGACCTGAGTTCCGCCGGATCCTATGTCGGCATCATCTATTTCGCCGGCAAGGACAGCGGCGGCACCAAGTCCGAATATGCCGGATTGGGCAGCCGGATCGTCAGTTCCACCGCGGGCGCCGAGACCGGCGAACTGACCTTCGGCACCTATGACGCCGGCTCCTGGTCGCCCAGCCGGGTCGTGATCACTTCCAAGGGCCAGATGGTCCTCGGCAATTACAGCGCGACCGGCGAGATGCTCATGGTCCCGGGCAACATCCAGATCGGCGCCAACGACAGCACCGACAAGATCATCGGCTTCGGCTACGCGCCCATCTCGGGCCGGACCACCGCCGGCAGCTCCAAGCCGGCCGACATCCGCTGGAATCCCGCTTCGGGCACCGTCTCCGTCTACACTGACAGCACCATGCGCCTGGTCGGCGACACCGCCGCGCCCAGCGCCAAGCTGAGCATCACCACGGCCGGCCGGGTGGGCGTCGGGGTCACCTCGCCGACCTATCAGCTCCAGGTCGCGTCCAGCGGCAACACCTTCAGGGCGGGCAGTTCCACGTCCTGGTTCGAGATGCTGACCAGCGGCAACAGCCGCCTCGGCATGGGCGACGGCGCCGGGCACGAGGCCGGTTTCATCGCTGCCGGTCAGAACGGCTCCAGCCAGAACGTCCTCCAGTTCGCCGCCTGCGATGACGCCGGGAACTGTCCGAAATACATGACCTTGAACCAGAGCGGCAATGTCGGCATCAACAACGACTCGCCGTCTTATCCGCTGCACGTCCTGGGGACCATCGCTTCGGGCAAGGACTTCACCGGCATCGCCGGCACGCTGACCCTCCGGCCGCCGGACGGCTGGGCCTGGTGGCACATCGACAACGGCTATACGCCGGCGGGGTCGCGGTCCAACGGCTTCATGCGCATCTCCTACGGCGGCAGTCCCGGCGACAACGTCGTGACCGCCTTCACCCAGCAGGGCAACGTCGGCATCGGCACCCAGGACCCGTCATCCCGGCTCGACGTCCGCGGCGGCGACATCAACATCGACGGCGGGCAGACCTTTTACAGCCGCGGCCGCATGCACATCTTCGGCGAGGAGATCCTGTACCTGCTCAACCGGAGCGGCGTGATCATCAGCCAGGCCTGGGGCGGCACCGGCAGCCTGACGGTCGAAGGCGACGTCTCGGCGCCGAACAATTCGCACGGCGCCGGCTATGGCTGGGTCGCCTGCGGCACCGGTTCCTGCGCCTGTCCCAATGGTTACTACGTGACCCAGATCTGGAACAAGGGAGACTACATCTACTGCAACCAGCTCTGATGCCGGGCGTCCACCGCCGGCCAAACGTACCGACAAAAAAACCGCCCCTGACCGGGGGCGGTTTTCGGTCGATCCGCGGAGACTCTACGGTTGGACCGTCGGCGGCGGAACGGAACTGGGCGCGGAGGGCGCCGTCGCGCCGGCCGCGGTCGGCGGCGGCGGGGCTTCGGTTTGAGCCGACCCGGAGTAGACATCTATCGTCTTGGCGGTGAACGAGGCCGACATGGCGATGTCATCGGCGGCCGTGACGCTGATCCGCGACCCGACCTTGATGTCCCTGATGGTCGGCGTCGGCGTTTCGGCGGTCGTTACGGCGCCGATCAGGGCGATCACCGTATCCTTGGCGACCGTGACGGTCCGGGTCTTAGGCGCGCCGGCGGGGGCCTGGTCCAGGAAAGCCTGGTCGACCGTCACCGTCAGCGTCGTTCCCTTGATCTTCTGAACCGCGCCGGTCAGCGATCGGCTCGGGGGAGCGACCGGTGCCGTCACGACCGGCGCTGCCGGTTCATTGAACGGCAGCGGCGGCGCTGGCTGGACCGTTGCCGAAGCCGGTGACTGGCTCGGGGATGCCGGCCGGCGGCTGTAGTACGAGCCGGCGGCGGCCAAAGCTCCGGCGGCGGCGATCACCGCGACGGCGATGACCAGAGGCTTCGTCGAAGGTTTAGCGGACGGTTTATTGATCCTGGGCATAGTTCGGCGTCTTTATAAGGCCACGGTCATTTTATCATATTTCCGCCGATCCGAGTGTTCCATCCCTTGCGCCGCGGCCTTGAGGCTTGAGCCGTAAAAGTGTAAAGTTCCCTTATCTTATGCTCAGCCTGTACGACTCGCTGGAAAAGAAAAAGCGCGCCTTCAAGCCGCTCAAGGCCGGAAAGGCGACGATGTACAACTGCGGGCCGACCGTCTACGACTACGTCCACATCGGCAACCTGCGGTCGTTCCTGCTGGCCGACCTCCTGCGGCGTCATCTCGAGGCCTCGGGCTTCGAAGTGACCCAGGTGAGGACCATCACCGACGTCGGCCACATGCTGGCCGCCGCCGACGTCGGCGAGGACAAGATGGAAGTGGCCGCGGCCAGGGCCGGCAAGACGCCCCAGGAGGTGGCGGCCTTCTTCACCGAAGCCTTCTTCCGCGACATCGACCGCCTGAACGTCCGCCGCGCCTCGGTCTATCCGCGGGCCAGCGATCACGTGACCGACATGATCCGGATGATCGCCAGGCTCCTGGAGAACGGCTGCGCCTACAAAGTGGAGGAGGACGGGGGAGTGAGCGTCTACTTCGACGTCTCCTCGTTCCCCGAGTACGGCCGCCTGTCCGGCAACGCCATCGAGGGCCTGAATCCCGGCGCCCGCATCGAGGTCCGGAAGGAAAAGAAGCACCCGGCCGACTTCGCGCTCTGGATCCACAACGCCCGCCACCTGATGCAGTGGGAGGCGCCCTGGGGCAAGGGCTACCCGGGCTGGCACATCGAATGCTCGGCGATGTCGACCAAGTATCTCGGCGATACGATCGACATCCACACCGGCGGCGAGGACAACAAGTTCCCGCACCACGAATGCGAGATCGCCCAGGCCGAATGTTCGACCGGACAGCGCTTCGTCGATTACTGGCTGCACGTGACCCACCTCCTCGTCGACGGCGAGAAGATGTCCAAGTCACGCGGCAATTTCTACCGGCTCGACGACCTCACCGCCAAGGGCTGGTCGCCGCGCGAGATCCGCTGGCTGCTGATGTCGACGCATTACCGCCAGCAGCTGAATTTCACCTTCCGCGGCCTGGAGGCGGCCCGCGGCGCGCTGTCGCGCCTCGACGATTTCGCGGACGCCCTGAAGCAGGCGGCGCCGAGGGTGGCCGGCGGATCGGACGCCGCCGTCGCCCGCGCCGCCGAGGCGTTCGACGCGGCGCTCGACGACGACCTGAACGTCGCGGAGGCGTTCGCGGCCCTCTTCGATCTGGTCAAGCACGGCAACGAGAAGCTGGCCTCCGGCGAACTGACCGGCGCGGAAAAGGCCGCGGCCGAAGCGCTGCTGCTCCGGGCCGGCGAAGAACTCGGTTTTTCGTTCGGCCGCTCGAGCGACGACGCCGACATCCCGGCGAGCATCCTGGTCCTGATCGAGAAGCGCGATGAGGCGCGCCGCGACAAGCGGTTCGCGGAATCGGACCGATTGCGCGACGAGATCAAGACCAAAGGTTTCCTGGTCGAAGATACGCCGGAGGGCCGGCGGGTGAAGCGAATTTAGGCTTATTTTATGGGTTTTTTACGCGCGGCGTTCCGCGGCGGGCCAGGCCTCCTGATCCTCGCCGCCTCACTGGTCCTGTCCGTCGTTTTGCCTCTGCCGGCCGCGGCCAAGGACCGCTGTCGAAACTGGGGCATGCCGTCCTTCTCCTGTCCGTCGACCGCGAGCCGCGACGTCTGCGGCGTGGCGCCGAACCTCTGGTGTCTTGAAGACGGCGGCGATCCGAACGTAGACAACTGCTACTCGCCGACGCCCGAACCGAATTTCAAGTTCGATTGCGCCTCCTGCCAGTGCCAGTGCGACACGGCCAATTATCCGTGCGCCGGCTGCACCGAGGCGATATCGACGGTCGGCGGCAGCTGCGGCTCCGCCATGCAGGGACGGTTCACCGATCGCTGCGGCCACTGTTCGGACGTTACGGGAAATCTGTCGCTGCACCCGCTTCCGTCCGTGCCGCGCCCCTCCTCGGCCGCGGCCGTCCAGCCGGCTTCCGGGCAAACTTCCGGCCAGCCCGCCGTCCAGCCGGTCGGGCCGCTCAGCGTCACGGGCGACATTCACGCCGGAGGCGACCTCTATCTGCCCAGCGGCCGCGCCATCCGGGTCGACAACAGCGGGGCCGCTCTTCTCAATCTCGGCAACTTCGGCGGCGGCGACTTCAGCCTGCGCGTCCGGGGACAGACTTCCGTCGACGACCGTTTCGGCGTCGGCACGCAGTCCCCGGGATACCGGATCGACGTGGCCGGAGGCATCGACGGCGAGGCCGTCCTCAGGCTCGGCGACTCCGGCCTGAACGGCGTCCTGCGCCGCGCCGGCGTCCTGCTCTCCAGACGCGGCGGCGACGCCTGGTTCCTCGGCGTGGGCGAGCGGGACGACCGGCTGCTCGTGACCCGGCCCGGGATAGGCGATTATCTGGTCGTGGACACGGCCGGCAATGTCGCCATCGGCAAGCCCCTGCCGGCATCGAAACTTGACGTCAACGGCACCGTCGCCGCGACCGGCCTCGCCCTGAACGGCCAGGTCAGGTCGGCCTGGCCGGCGCTCGACGTCGTCACCGTGCAGAAGACGCTGGAGGCGAAACAGCCGGCCGGCTGGAAGACCGTGGACTGCCCCTCCGGCTATCAGGCCGTCGGCTGGTCGGGATACAACTGCGAGAACGGCGGCGGCGCCTGGCAGTGCGGCAAGTCCGTCCTTCACGACACCTACGTCAGCGTTTATCATGACGGCCAAGCCAAGGCCTACCTATGGATCCGTTGTCTGGAATTGGATTGATCGGCGGCCCGGCGATGCGGCCGGGCAAGACCAAGCTGAAGGCGCCGATCGTCGCCATGGCGCTGGGTTTGGCGTTCCTGGCCGGACTGTGGGTCGGTTACGGCGCCGTTCCCGCCGCGCCCGCCAACCCGTCCGCCGCGCCCTGTCCGGCGATGGCGCCGATCAGCCGCGCGGCCGCCGCCCAGGTCTCCTTCCGCGCCGTCGTCACCGGAGTCAGCGACGACCGGCTGACCCTGAACGTCCTCGGCGGCCGGTACGCCGGCTCCACGGTTTCCGTGACCGCGCCCGCCGGAACCGAGATCTACGCGCTGGTCCCGGAGAATGAGCTGTCGCCGCCGGTCTCGCCGACCGAACCGGCGCCGGACGCCCATTACGAGCGCCGGGACATCCCGCTGGCCCGGCTGGCGGCCCAGG
>JBAIWZ010000016.1:0-12304 GCA_037916955.1 Acutalibacteraceae bacterium
CCTGGACACCTTCACCCACACCCTGCTGGCCAGTTTCGGCGCGCTGACCAAGCGGGCCGACGTGATCCACTACCACGGCGTCGGGCCGGCCACGCTGGCCTGGATCCCGCGGCTGTTCCGGCCGCGCTGCAAGGTCGCGGTCACCTTCCACAGCATCGACCGTCTGCACCAGAAGTGGGGCCGGCTGGCCCGCGCCTACCTGCGTTTCGGCGAGTGGTGCGCCCTGAAGTTCCCGCACGCCACGATCGTCGTTTCCAAAAGCATCCGCGAATACTGCCGGCAGACCTACGGCGTCCGCACCACCTACATCCCGAACGGCGCGGTCATCCGCGATTATCCCGGGTCCGACCAGTTGGCGAAGTGGGGACTCGAGCGCGACGGCTACATCCTGACCGTCGCCCGGCTGGTCCGGCAGAAAGGCATCCACCACCTGATCGCCGCCTATGACGGTTTCGAAAAAGAAAAGAAGCTGGTCATCGTCGGCGCGCCCGGCTTCGGGCCGGACTACGCCGAGTACCTGCGCAAGCTGAGCGAGGGCAATTCGTCGATCATCTTCACCGGCTTCCAGTCGGGCGCCGCCCTGCGCCAGCTGTTCGCCAACGCCTACCTCTACGTCCACCCCTCCGAGGCCGAAGGGTTGTCGGTCTCGATCCTCGAGGCCATGGCCGCCGCCCGCTGCGTCCTGGTCTCGGACATCCCGGAGAACGTCGAGTCGATCGACCACAGCGGCCTGACCTTCGTGAACGCCGACGCCGCCGACCTGCGCGCCAAGATCAGGATGCTCCTGAACCACCCCGAGATCGTCGCCGAGCGCGGCGAGCGGGGCCGGGCCTGGGTCGCCTCCGAATACGACTGGGACCGGATCGCCGAAAGGACCGAGCGGTTCTACTACGGCCTGTCGAAACGCCGGTGACCGGCCGGCGGCCGGGCCGATCCGGCGCCGGTTGACAAACAGCCTTATTTGTGGTTAATTGACCTGTCTGACGGTTGAAGCGGACAGGCTGTTTTTTCCGTCAACAAAGCCCTTTAAAACCGAAACGCATTCGCAGGAGGTTGCCCATGAACGTCAAGGAAGACGTGCTCAAGGAAGCCTCCGGCGGACAGGCCGGGGGAACTGAGCCTCAGTGTGAGGAGGCGAACGTCGTCATCAGCGACCTGCACATGTCCGAAGGCGCGGGCAAGAACGTCGTCAGACGTCCGTCCTGGCGCCGGCGGGCCTGGCAGTCGGTGAAGCAGTTCTTCTTCGGCGTCGAGGCGCACCCGCGCGTCGATCCGCGGAACCCGCTCGAGGATTTCCCGGACGACAAGGTCTTCGTCGATTTCGTCGACCGCATCCGCGAGAAGTACGGACGCGCCGGCAAGCTGACGCTGAGCCTGCTGGGCGACACCTTCGACCCGCTGGCGGTCAGCTGGCGCGGCCGCAACGCCGAACCGCCCTACGAGGCGATCGCCGTGGCCAAGATGAAGAAGATCATGGCCGGCCACCAGGCGTTCTTCGACGCCCTGGCCTTCTTCATCCGCCAGCCCAACTGCTTCCTCGACATCTACGTGGGCAACCACGACCTGTCGCTCTGCTGGAAGCGGGTGCAGACCCGGATCGCCCGCCGCATCGCCGGCTGGGACCCGGCGCTCGCCGCCAAGATCAGGTTCGTCGACCAGTCCATGGGCTTCCGGCTGAAGCACCGCAGCGTCCTCTACGACCACGGCATGAACGCCGAGGCGCAGAACTTCGTCGACCCGAAGAAGGTGATCGTCACTCACCGCTTCGGGCTGAAGGACGGCGGCTTCGGCCTCAAGCTCCGGCATCCGATCCTGAACATGCCGTACGGCTCCTACATGACCGTCGGCCTGCTCAACCGGATCAAGCTCTACTACCCGCTGGTCGGGCGGCTGTGCAATTACCGGGGCCTGGTCAGGAACGCGGCCCTGCATCGCTGGGGCTGGTCGGGTTACGTCGTGCTGATGGCGGTCTGGAACTACGTCTGGAGCCTGCTCTTCGGCATCTGGCATCTCCGGATGAAGACGAGCATCGCCAACACCGCCAGGGCCATCGCCGAATCGGTCACGAGCGTCGGGGTCGACGCCTACGCCCGCAAGCTGCTCCGGGACAACGACGACGTCAAGGTCGTCGTGCTGGGCCACTCGCACGAGTGGCGCCGCGTCTCCACCGATCGGGGAACGTACCTGAACACAGGCAGCTGGGCGCTGATGTTCGAACTGGTCGACCAGAAGATCGAGCTGCAGTGGAAGCGCTGGCGCCACCTGGAGATCT
Organism: Acutalibacteraceae bacterium; assembly: GCA_037916955.1. Taxonomy (GTDB): domain Bacteria; phylum Patescibacteriota; class Patescibacteriia; order SG8-24; family SG8-24; genus JBAIWZ01. Next base: position 2,273 of record JBAIWZ010000016.1, read on the forward strand.
TCTGGCGGTCGCTCGTCCACTTCCTGATGACCGGCGAGCTGAAGCTGGCCCGGCAGCTGTCCAAGATCCTCGGCTGGATCGCCCTGGTCGGCGCCATGCTGGCCTTCCTGTTCATCAGCTTCCCGAAGAACAGCTGGCGGATCTGGTCGTACCAGGCGGCCGACTTCAAACTGCCGATCGGCATCCTGCTCGTGTTCGTGGTCGTCACCGGCGTCATCCGGCTGTTCTCAGTGAAACCAAGGGTCATCAGCAGACGGCGTCTGACCTTTGGTCTCATCGAGCACTTCGGCGACGGCAGCATGAACAACGACCTGATGGAATACCTGCCGGACGACAACGGCGGCTCCATCCGCGAATGCGTCTGATCTTCGACCCGCTCCTCTCCAGGAGCGGGTTTTTTTGTCGCGCGGACGCCGGCAGGGGCCGGCGCTTGTTTTTTAGGCGGCCGGGGGTTATCCTTTTCAAGTACCGAAACCTAAGCGTTCAGCTATGAAGAGCAGAATTTATCCGAATCTGACACCGAGCAGCCGCAAGCACATCCGCGAGGAGAAGGCCCGGATCCGCCGCGAGAGCGCCGATCCGAAGGTCCGCGAACAGAGGATCGCCGAGCTGTACCATAAATTCGGCGTGACCAGGGTCTGATGTCCGTCGTCGACAAGAAATACCTGGAGACCGTCCGCCGCCAGATCGCCGCCTATGAGGCCGCGCGCCGCGAGGTGATCAAGCTGGCCGGCGACGCCTTGTCCGCCTCGAAGCGGTCGATCTTCGCGCTGCACCGCGACGATCGGGACGGCGCCGCCGCGCTGCTGGCCGAAGCCGAGTCCGGCTTCGCCAGGGTGCGCCAGGCCGCAGACAAAATCCCGGACCTGGTGCAGGAGGGTTCCTACCGCGCCGCGCTCGAAGAGTACGTCGAGGCCCGGCTCTACCAGCGGTTCCTGGACAAGGGCGACATCGGCGAGGTGACCGGCCGGGACATCGATTACGAGATCTTCCTGTCCGGCCTGTCCGACCTGACCGGCGAGCTCCAGCGGCGCCAGGTGCGCCTGGCCACCGAGGGCCGGGTCGAGGAGGTCGGCAGGATCAAGGAAGCGATCGAAGAGGTCATCGACGAGCTGACGGCCATGGACCTCGGCGGCTACCTGCGCAACAAGTTCGACCAGGCGAAGAACAACCTCCGCCGCGCCGAGGACGTCCTCTACGAGGTCACCATTCGCCGCAAGTAGGCGCGTATGACCGGGCCGAAGCGCGCGGCCGTCGTGCCGGCTTATAACGAAGCCAAGACCATCAAAGACGTGGTCCGGACCGTCGTGGAGTCCGGTTTTTTTGACGAGGTGATCGTGGTCAGCGACGGCTCGACCGACGGCACCTGCGGCGAGGCCCGCGCCGGCGGCGCGACGCTCGTCCACGACCTGCCCTGGAAGCACGGCAAGGGCGCGGCCATGGCCCACGGCGTCGCCCACACCGACGCCGACGTCGTCTGTTTTTTCGACGCCGATCTGAAGGGATTGAAGCGCGAGCACGTCGCCCTGATCATGGAACCGGTCGTTTCCGGAAAGCTCTGGATGAACGTCGGCCTGCGCGACCGCGGCCCGTTCTGGACCGCGCTGGCCAAGCGGCTGCCGCTGGTCGGCGGCGAGCGGGCCCTACGCCGCGAGATCTTCGACATGATCCCGGAAAAATACCTGTCCGGGTTCAAGGTGGAGACCGCGCTCAATTATTTCTGCCGGGCGAACGGCCTGCGGTACGGTTTCGCGGTCCTGCCGGGCGTCGGCATCGTCCGCAAGATGCAGAAGGTCGGGGTCTGGCGCGGTTTCGCCGAGTACGTCCGGATGTGGGCCCAGGTCGGCTGGGCGATGATCCAGGTCTGCCTGGCGCGCCGGCAATTCCGGCAGATGGGCCAGCACATGAGTCACAAGCATTGGTGATATGTTGAACAACGCCGAGTGGTTCCGCGACAAAAGAATAACCGTCATGGGCCTGGGGCTCCACGGCGGCGGCATCGGCATGGCCAAGTGGCTGATGCGGCACGGCGCCAGGGTCACCGTGACCGACATGAAGGACGCGGCCGCGCTCAAAAGTTCGGTCGAGGAACTCGAGAAGGCCTGGACCGCGACCATGTCGGACGCGTCGGCGGCCGGCCGTCCGGTGCCGCACCCCTTCACTTACGTCCTGGGTCGGCACAACGAGGCGGATTTCACCGAGACGGACACGGTCATCCAGAATCCGGCCGTGCCGCGGGACAATCCGTTCCTGTCGCTGGCCCGGAGCCGCGGCGTCTCCATCGAGACCGACATCAGCATCTTCTTCCAGCTCTGCCCGTTCCCGATCGCGGCCGTCACCGGCACCAAGGGAAAGACCACCACGACGACGCTCCTGGCCGACATCTGCAAGCGGCACGACAAGCGCACGGTCGTCGGCGGCAACATCCGCATTTCGCCGCTCGACGCGCTGGACAGGCTCGCGGAACTGGCGGCCAAGGGCAAGCCGGCGCCGCCGATCGTCCTGGAGCTCTCGTCCTGGCAGCTCGAAGGGCTGGAGCGGCACCGCCTGAGCCCGCACGTCGGCGTGATCACCAACATCATGGAGGACCACCTGAACCGCTACCGGGACATGGACGACTACGCCCGGGCCAAGGGCCTGATCGTCGCTTTCCAGCGCCGGGATGACGTCGCCGTCCTGAACGCCGACGATGACCGGGTGGCCGGCATCGGCCGGGCATTGGCGGAAAAAATGGCCACCGAGGAAACGCCCCGGGTCGTCCGGTTCTCGGAGAAGCCGGTCAGGGAAGGGGACGGCTGTTTCCTGTCGGCCGGCCGGGTCGTCAGCGTCTATCGCGGCGCGCGGCAGGCGCTGTTCCCGAGGTCGGCGATCAGGGTATTGGGCAGCCATAACGTCGCCAACGTCCTGGCCGCTTCGGCCGCGGCGGTCGCCCTGGGCATCCCGGCCAAGACCATCGCCGCCGCCGTCCGCGCTTTCCGCGGCGTGCCCGGCCGGCTGGAGAGCCTCGGCTCAAAGAAGGCTGTTCATTATATAAATGACACCACGGCCACGACTCCCGATGCCTGCATCGCCGCGCTGCGCACCGTCGGCAGGGGCAGGAACGTCGTCCTGTTGGCCGGCGGAGCGGACAAGGAGTTGCGGTTCGAAGATTGGGCCGCGGAAGTGGGGAGGCGGGTGAAATTCCTGGTGCTTTTCGAGGGCACGGCCACGGCCAAAATGGAAGCGGCCCTGGATGCGGCCGGCGTCAAAACCCCGCGGCTGGTCGTGAAGTCGATGAAGGAAGCCCTGTCCGCCGCCCGCGCGCAGGCCGAGCGCGGCGACGTCGTGCTGCTCTCTCCCGCCTGCGCGAGTTTCGGCCTGTTCGTGAACGAGTTCGATAGGGGAGATCAGTTCACTGCGGGAGTTAAGAGGATCGCCTGATGGAACACAAACTTATCCGATCCCGCCGCCGGACGGTGGCGCTGATCGTCAATCCCGATGCCACGCTGACGGTGAGGGCGCCCCTGCGGACGCCCCTTTGGTTCATCGACCGTTTCGTCGGCGAACACAGCGACTGGATCGCCAGGAAGATCACCGACATGCGGCGGCAGGCCCGCGCCGGCGCCCGGCGCTTCGAGTCCGGCGAGCGATTCCTGTTCCTCGGCCGGAATTTTGAATTGAGTTTCGCCGCCGACGCGGACGGGGTCGTCCTGACCGACCGGCTCGTTTTGCCCGAAAAATTCCGCCCGGACGCGCGTCAAGCGATCGCGGATTGGTATCGTCGCCAGGCGGAAGCGATCTTGGAGGAGCGGCTGGACTTTTACGCCCGCCGGCTCGGCTATCGTTACCGGTCGTTCCGCGTCTCCGAAGCCCGCCGCCGCTGGGGCTCCTGCGGCGCCAACGGTTCGATCAACCTGAGCTGGCGGCTGGTCATGGCCCCCGTCCAGGTCATCGACTACGTGGTCATCCACGAACTGACTCATTTGATTGTTCACAACCACTCGCGCCGCTTTTGGACCGGGGTCGCCGCGGCTTGTCCGGCCTTCCGGGCCCATCGCCGCTGGCTCAACGCCAACAGCCGTCGGCTCGATTTTTGACGCTGGCTCACGCCGGATACCGGAGACGACTCCGCCAAAAACAAAGAACCGGCTTTCTCCCACGATAGATAGCCGGTTCTTCGCTTTGTCTTGTCGTTTTTAGGATATACAGTCCGATCGGCGGCAGGCGGATCCAGCGCCGCGGCCCAGGAACAAGCCTTTGGCAACCGCCTCGCTGTTGCCGGAAACCGTCCGTCGGACCCCTGTTCGGTCAGCCGTTCAAGCGGCCGGCCGGCTCCGACGAATGCCTTTTCAGTTCTCTATTTTTATTTCGTCAAAGGCGACGCGGTAGACGCCGCTTTTGCCGAACCACTGGTTGTTGTCATCGAGGACGACGGTGCCGACCCGGTACAGCTTCTGGCCGCTGTTGAGCCCGACCCACTGATCGTAATAGGCGTTCTGGTTGACCGTCGTCTGCCGTTCGCTGGCGTAGCCGTAGCCGGTCGAATAGAAGGCGAGCGCGGTGGCGTCCCGGCGGGGGATGAAGGCGTAGACCGCGGAGTAGTACATCTCCGGCGTCGGCACGGTCCACATCGCCCAGTTCGACGAGTGCAGCGGGTCCATCGAGTACGTCCACTGCATGTGGCTGGGCGAGCACCAGGAGGCGAGATGGCCGCAATAGCCTTCGCCGGCGTCGAAGTGCCAGTACTGGATCGGACCGGACGCCCGGAAGTACGAACCGCCGTTCGCCAGGACGGTCACGGCCTGCGTCGGCGCCGCCAGGGCCGCCGAAACGACCAGGGACAGCAGGCCGGAGATGAACATCATTTTTGTTCGCATATCGGCCTTGTTTCTGCTCAGCGCAGGGTGTTAGTGAAGCTCGCCAGGGTGCCGTCGGCGTATAGCGCGACCTGGACGAACGGCGGCAGCTCCGACTCCTTGAGCGGGGCCGAGAAATCGTCCCAGCGGAAGAAGTAGATCTGCTTGTCCTTGTTATCCTCGAGCGGGTGCAGCGAACTCCGTCGGGCGGCGAAACCGTCCACGGCGCCGTCGGCCAGGCTGATCGCCCGGTCCCTCAGTTCTTTGACCGGAAGTCGGTTCTCCTGTCCAACCTGGTGTGGCGCCTGATCGCTACCCGCGTGCGGACCCATCTGGACCAGCCGGTCGGCGGACGGGTCGACCCAGTATTCATTGCCCTGATCGTCGACATAGGATTCGATGGCCGACCCGTCGTCCCGGTACGGGTTCGACGAGGTGGAGTTATAGGTCAGCGGCAGCCGGTCGAGGCCGCGGAATTTCTTGATGGCGCGCAGGTCGCCCGCGCGGTCGCCGGGCAGCCGGGACGTCCGGGCGTCGATCTCCGCGGCGGTCTCCTCATGCAGCCGGTCGATCTTTTCTTTCGCGGCGCCGCAGAGTTTCTTGCCGCCTTTGGCGTCGGTCTCGACGCAGCCCGAATCCAGCTCGCGGCGGATGGCGTCATCCAGTTCGCCGATAAGCTGTTTGATGCTTTTGGGTGCGGGGGCCATATGCTTCATGGCGTTCGCGGTGACCGCCAGCGTCGATGCTCCGGCGACCACGACGAGCGCGCCGAAGGCGGCGATGATCTTCGAGTACCGCATATGAAGTTGTTAAGGAATCTCACTCCGCCCATGGGCAGGGGAGAACTTAACAGGCGGTCTAATAAAGTGTCAAGCTCCTGACACTATTTTTAATAAATCTTATTAATTAGCCCAAAAAACCGCCTTCTGTTTTCAGCTGTGGATATCATTTACAAATGAAACACCCCCGAACCAAGCTGTTCGGGGGTGTGTTGTAGTGCGGCCGTTCTAGCCGCGGTCCTGGTCGTTGCCGCCGTTGGGGCGGCCGACGTGGCGGAGGTGCTGTGCCGGCACCTTGGCCGTGTCCTTCCAGGTCATGACCGGCGGGCGCGGGGTGGCCTCGTCGTCGTCTGCGGCCAGGCTGGCGGCTCGGCGGGAGCCGATCCGGCTGGGGAGCCGGTCCTCGGCCTCGGCGACGTCGCCGTACTTCTGGGCGATGCGCACCTCGACGTTGGACGGGTCAGCCCGGAGACCGTTCCACGGCGACCGCTCGATGCCCTCGATCATCTCGGCCTCGTCCGCGCAGTTCGCCGCGCGCTTCTCGTCTTCGCAGCCGAGGTCGGTCTCGAGGTCGTCCTCGTCCGCGCCGCAGTCGGCCGTGAGCTCGTCGTCGTCCGACTCGCTGCCGCCGTCGATGGCCGCGATGAGCGCGTCCTCGTCCGTGCCGTCGCTCACGTCGGTGAAGCCGATGTCGGCGAGGGACTCGTCGTCCGGGTTCAGGTCGACGTCGGGGTCGGCGATGCTGCGGTCGGGGATGGAGCCCATCATGTAGAGGCACAGGGCCGCGGGACAGGGCTTCTGCTTCGGCTGGCGGAAAGACATCGCGTTTCCTCCTAGTGAAGGTGCTGGTTGAACGAACGGTCGGGTACGATCTTGAAACTACGGTGAACACATAATAGCAGAAATTAGCCATTTTGTCAAGGGTTTCTGACAGATTTGGCCTGCTCGAGCCTTGGTCTAATGTGCCTTATTTAAGCCCAAAAACAGTCTATTGTAAGCCGTCCGGCGTCTGATATACTTTGCTCCATATGCCGCGAACGCCGGCCATCGAAATAAGCTCAAAACCGGTCTCGTCCGTCGGCCTGATCGGTCAGGCCGCGCCGTTGGCGTTCCTCGAACGGTCGATCAAGACCGGCCGGCTGGTCCACGCCTATCTGTTCACCGGGCCGGCGCACGTCGGCAAGATGACCGTCGCCCGCGCCGTCGCGGTCAGACTGCTTGGCGACGGCGTGCCGCTGGAACGACATCCCGATTTTCTCGTCGTCGAACCCGGCCGCGACGCCAAGACCGGCAAACTCCATAACGAGATCGTCCTTGACCAGGTCCACGCCCTGCGCGGCTGGCTGTCGCGCGGCGCCTTCCACTCCGGCTGGAAGGTCGTGATCATCGACGGCGCCGACCTTCTTAACAAGGAAGCCGCCAACGCCCTGCTCAAGAATCTGGAAGAGCCCAAGGATCAGACCCTGCTGCTTTTGCTCGCGGCTTCGGCCGACGACGTCGCCCCGACGATCCGCTCGCGCTGTCAGACGGTCGCTTTCGGTCTGGTGCCCGCCGTCGAGATCCGCGCCCGGCTGATCGCCGACGGACTGCCCGAGGAGCGGGCCGGACTCTACGCCCGTCTCGCCGCCGGCCGGCCGGGCCTGGCACGGATCTACGCTTCCGACCCCGCGGCCTTCGCCGAGATGTCCGAGCTCCGGTCCCGCCTGCTCGAGATCCCGGAGCTTCCGGTGGCCGACCGCTGGCTCGTCCTCGACGGCCTGGTGCCGGATAAACTGCCTTTCAACGAAGCCGCCGCCCAGGCTTCGGCCGCGCTGGATCTGCTGGCCGAGCTGATGCGCGATGCCCTGCTCGCGGCCTTCGGCCGGCCCGAGGAAGCCGTCCACGCGGACGTCGCGGACCGGACCGCCGCCTGGGCCGGGCGCCTCGGACGCGACCGGATCGCCTCCGTTCTTCAGGAGATCATCGCCGCCAAAAAGGCGATCGCCGCCAACGCCGGCATCCGCGGGGTCCTGGGCGTCGTCGCTTTAGCCTTTTAAATAAGCGGGCCGCGTGTTAACATTCCGTAAGCGACGATATTTTTCCGGCCGCGTCTAGCCGGCTTTTCATCAGAAAGAATATGGCCAAACGCCAAGGTTATTCGCTGTTAGTCGCGGTCCTGACCGGGTTCGTCTTCGTCGGCGCGGGCTGCATCACCGTCGGGACCGGGGGAGCCGGGACCGGCGCTTCGGACGGCGCGGTCTACAAGAGCGTCAACAAGGGCGACTCCTGGATCCAGAAGGCCGCCGTGCCCACGACCAACGGCCAGCGGGCTTCGATCTCCGGCGTCTCGGTCGCGACCATCGTCCAGGATCCGCAGGACCCGAACGCCCTCTACCTCGGCACCAACGAGAACGGGATGTTCTATTCCTACGACGGCGGCGAATCCTGGATGCAGCCGTCGCAGGTCTCCGGCGGCCGCATTCCCTCGATCGCCGTGCACCCGCGGAACAAGTGCATCATTTACGCCACGGCCGAGAACAAGCTGCTGAAGAGCGATGACTGCTCCCGCACCTGGTCCGCGCCCTTCCTCGATCCGCGCACCGACAAGAGGACCAAGGCCGTGGCCATCGATTCCTACAATCCGACCGTCGTCTGGCTGGGCCTCAACACCGGCGACCTGCTGAAGAGTTCTAACGACGGCAACTCCTGGGCCGCGGTCCGGACCTTCAACAACGACGAGATCATGAAGATCATGATCAGCCCGTCCGACACCCGGCGCGTCTACGTCGCCACCAAAGGGAGCGGCGTCTGGCGGACCAACGACGGGGGGCTGAACTGGATCGACCTCAGCGAAAAGTACAAGGACTTCGGCGGCGCCCGGGAATTCGGCGACCTGGCCTTCGGCGTTTCCGATCCGCGGGTGATCGTCCTGGCCTCCAAGTACGGCCTGATCCGTTCGACCGACAGCGGCGACCACTGGGACAAGATCGACCTGCTGACGCCGCCGGGCTCGACCGCCATCTACTCCGTGGCCGTCGATCCCAAGGACCCGAACAACCTCTATTACGGCACGTCGACGACCTTCTACCGCACGACCAACGCCGGCCTGAACTGGGTGCCCAAGAAGCTGCCGACCTCGCGCACCGCGACCGTGCTCCTGGTCGACGAGATCAATTCGTCGGTGCTCTACATGGGCGTCACCAAGTTCGGAAAATAACCGGAACACCAGCATCCATATGCCATCAGACCTGCTTGCCCAATACGACGCCGATTTCCAGGAGGCGCTCGAGTACCTGAGGCTCGAACTCGGACAGCTGCGCACCGGCCGGGCCACTCCGGCGCTGGTCGAGAACATCCAGGTCGAAGCCTACGGCGCCAAGACCCAGCTCGTCGCCCTGGCCTCGATCTCGGTCTCCGACGCCCGCACCATCGTCATCGAACCCTGGGACAAGAACCTGCTTAAGGACATCGAACGGGGGATCCAGGAGGCCAAGATCGGCATCAACCCGGTCGTCCAGGGCAAGATCATCCGCATCTCCATGCCGCCGATGACCGAGGAGAGCCGCAAGAACCTGATCAAGGTCATGAACGAGAAGCTGGAGCAGGCGCGCATCGGCGTGCGCGGCGTGCGCGACAAGGCCAAGGCCGAGATCGTCCAGGCGGAGAAGGACAAGGCCATCGGCGAGGACGACAAGTACAGGCTGCTCGAGCAGCTCGACAAGGTCGTGGCCGGCTGGAATGACAAGATCAAGCACACCGGCGAGGAGAAAGAGAAGGAAATAATGACGATCTAGGTCGGAAATTAAGGCCGCCGGACACGGGTCCGGCGACTTTTTGTATCTATTGTCAGAACATCGTGGCGGAAGATGGGGCGGACGTCAAAGCGGTAATTGGGCTGATTTAGGCCAATTAGCACCGATAGGCGTACCGGACCGGGCAGACTTGTCAGCCACTCTTGACAGTTATCCCCAAACATGCTATATTACTTTGTTCATTGATATAGGTCCTGGTAAACGAAATGGAGGGGGACACCCCGACCGCCGGGCTTCGGCCCAATTGGTCGGGTCGGCGCGGACATAGGTGGCAGTCGGTTTCGACTGACAGCCGCCAATGGAAACGCCATTGCTCGGGAATCTGCCCAGCAGATCACCCCGGGTTCGCCTCCAGCTCGTTTCCCAGGACCTTTTCATACCCAGCAGGGCCGCAGCACCCACACCAACAGGCGCTTCCCGCCTCAGAAGGAGCATCCATGTTGACGATCCGAAACGACGGTCTGATCAAGGCCGACCTGGCGAGCGGTGAGACGCCGGAGATGGTTCTGACCGCGCTGGCCGTGGCCAGCTACTGCCTGGCGCCGGAGATCGACGCCTCGCTGTACCCGACCGACGACAGCCTGCCGATCGGGCTGATCAAGAACCACGTGCGCGGCGGCGGCGAGC
>JBAIWZ010000017.1:0-6378 GCA_037916955.1 Acutalibacteraceae bacterium
GATGGTGTCGCCGGATTTGGAGATGATGTTCAGCGCGGCGCGGCGCAGGTCGACGCCTTCGAGCAGGGCGGCGATCTCCTCGGGATCGGTGTTGGCGCCGATGAACCGCACGCCCACCCCCCGCCCCGGCTCCTTCAGCGCCCGGATGATCGCCCGCGCGCCGAGGTCGGAACCGCCGATGCCGATGACGATCAGGGTCTTGAACTCGCGGCGGACGGCCGCGGCCATCGTTTCGACCTCGCGCAGCCCGCGACGGGCGGCCGGGATAGAAAAGAAACCGATCTCGCCGGCTTCCTTCCGGCGCAGGAGTTCGGCGCGGACGGCCTCGAGCCGCCGCTGCATCTCCGGCACGTCCTCCCTGGCGAAGCCCTGGCCGGGGCGGGCGGCGAACATCCGGGAATAGTCGTAAGCGATCAGGGGTTTTTTCTGCATAATTCGGCTGGTTACGCGCCTGGCAACATTATACACGATGCGCCGCCTTGACGCACCCGAAAATCCGCTTGATTTTTTAGCTTATTTAGGCTATTATTTCTTATGAGCAAAATCCTTTGCCCTTATGCCCGAAAGAGGCCAGCCGAAAGTCATCGTCGACCCCGAATATCTGCGCGACGCCGAAGCCGAAGCCCGGCGGCGGGAAACGCGCGAGGGACTGCCGGATGAATTGCGCCGGCAGCTCAACGAGGCGGCGGTCAAAGGCGGCACCGGACAGTCGGCGGCGGTCCGCGCGATCGCCGAGGCCAACCCGGAAGCTTTCAGTTTCTTGCACCTGCAGGGCTACGACTGGCTGACGGCCGACAGCGACATCTACGACCGCGTCTCCGAAGGCGCCGGGGCCGGCAAGGAAGCGCGCCGGATGGCCAATGGCGTTTTCGACTCGATCCGGGCCGATGACAAAAAAGAGAAGACGCGCGAGGTCGAGCAGTTCGTCAACGCGAACCTGGAGGCGGTCATGTCCGAGTACAAGATCCACCTCCAGCCGAAACGCGATCGCCTGGGCGACGTCGTCAGCCGGCTGGTCGGGATGTACCAGGGTCCGGACGGCGCCGAACTCCGGCGGCTGACGGGCGCCTTCAAGATCCATGGCCGGAAGAACGAACCGGGCGAAAAGGAGATCTTCCCCGAAGTTGTCGTTTACGTGATGCCCGGCGCCGAACGTGACGCTTCCGGCAAGACCGAAGGCCGCCGCAACCTGGAAGCGGTCCTGGCCGCGGTGGTCGCCGCGACCGGAGACCTCGAAGACGCGGCCCAGCCGCCGGACCAGGCGCCGCGCTACAACGCGCCGGTCACCGGCCTGGTCTACTGCGCCCAGAGCGGCGGCGACCTGAAGACCGCGCTCAAACGCATCGGCCTGCTCGACAAATTCTTCGATCCGGCGACCGGCGGCGCCTTCCGCCGCGGCGAACGCCCGCCGACCGCCGAAGAACTGGCCGGGCGCGGCTGAACCGTCGATCATCGATCATCGATCATCGCATCATCGCACTCCTATGAGCATCGAACACAAGAAACCGGGAGCCGAGGCCCGGGAAACGCGCCGGCCGCCGGTGGAGGTCTCCATCGAATCGCTGGCGTCGGCCAAGCACCCGGACCGCAACGAGGACGCGGCCCTGGGCGACGTCGGCCGCATCAGCCGCGAGGAAAAGACGCCGCCGGTGCTCCATACCGCCGACTGGGACGCCGACCTGGAACTGGTGCGGCGGAACGGCGAGACCGAAAAGAGCCTGGCGCCGAAACTGCGGGAACGCGGCGTCTACGGCACTTTCGACGGCGTTTCCGGCTCCCAGGACCTGGGACAGGGGCTGCTGGCCAGCAGGCTGGCCGCCGGCAAGATCGCCGAGATCATGTCGCATATGCCGATGGACGCCGACGCCAAACGGGCGGTCCGGTCGATCGACACGGCGTTCCGTTCGGCCAACCAGGCGATCGCCGAATACAAGAAGGACCGGCGGGACCTCCAGGAAATGAACACGACCGGCGACGTGGTCAAGGTCGTCGACAACGGCGACGGCACCTTCGACGTGGCCTACGGCCACGCCGGCGACAGCCGCATCTACGTGCTCGACGGCGACACCGGACAGATCCGCTGCGAGACCACCGATGACGGCCTGGCCAAGTACATGCTCAAGGCCGGCAAGATCAAGGAAGACGAATACCGCCAGGTCATGGCCGCGCCGGACGCCGATTCGCTGCCGGACAGCCTGAAGTGGCTTTTCAAGAAACGCAACATCATCACCAACGGCATCGGGATGGGCGAGAATTTCAGCGTCGAGACCGGCGTCATCAAGGCCAAAAAAGGCGACCGGATCCTCATCAGCTCCGACGGCATCCATGACAACCTGACCGACGAGGAGATCGCCGAGGTCATGCGCGCCGGCGGCGGCGTCGCCGAACTCGCGGCCGCGGCCCGGAAGGTGTCGGAGGGCGACTCGGGGCGCGCCAAGAAGGACGACATGACCGGAACCCTGATCGAACTGCGCGGCGAAAAAGCCGAAGCGGCGCCGGGCGGCAGCGGCGAAGGGGGCGGCGGCGCCACCCGCGAACAGCTGGAACAATGGTCCGAGGAGGTCTCCCAGGCGTCCGACCAGATCGCGCAGCTGGAACAGCTGACGCGAGCGGCCAAGATCTACGAGCTGGCCAAACAGAGCGGCGGAGCGGTCGCCGGCATCAGCCTGCACGAACTCCGGATGGTCGAAAAGCTCGGCGGCCGGGAAGGCATCGAGCGGCGGCTGCGCGACTGGAAACTGTTCTCCCTCGAGCGCCGCAAGATCCTGCTGGAGAACGAGGTCGGGCAGGAGGCCCTGGCCGAACTCGACCGGGCGCGGCAGGAAGTGACCTGGAACAAGATGCTGTCAGCGGCCGCCGCGACCGAGGTCGCCAAGCGGCGCCACGGCGTCGACAGTCCCGTGATCTTCGGCGTCGACCGGAAAGCCCTCGCCGAGGTCGACCGTCGCCTCAAGGCTGGCGAGGATCCGGAGATCCTCAAGGCCATCTACGACGACAACGCCGCCGAGGCGCAGGAGCGGATCACCTCGCTTGAATCCGGCATTCCGCACGCGGCCGAGCTGCGCGACACTTCCGACGAGCTGAAGATGCTGACGCGCCAGAGACAGGACGAGAAGGACGCCGCCGACCGCCGGCGCGAACAGGAGGCGCGGGCGGCGCTCAACAAGGCCGGCGCCGAAGAGCCGGTGGACCTGACCGACGAAGCGGAAATGGAACCGCCGCCGGTCCAGCCGAAGAAAAAAGGACTGCGCGGATTCATCGGATCCATCTTCGGAGGAAAATGAACAAAAAAAGCGGCCCGGACGGGCCGCTTTTCGTTCACTCGGATACGGGCGGTTCGGCCGCCAGGCCGGCCAGCCCATCCGTGAGCTTCAGCGTGGCCAGCGTGTCTTCCTCGTTATAACGGACGATGGCGTCGAGCTTGCGGCGGTCGCCCCGGCCGAGCCAGGCCTCGTAGAACGCGACCGATTCGGCCCCGCCGGCGATCTTGCCCGAGCGGTCGAAGCCGATGTAGGCGCCGATATCCTTGAGGCCGTAGAAATACAGCGGCAGGACGACCGCGTCCTTTATGATCTCGTTCAGGTCGACGAGCGCGGACCGGAAGCGTTCCAGGGCCGGCGAACCGCCGTACCGCGACTCCAGCAGCGACAGCCGCGCCGGCTCGTAGTCGCCGAAGTGGTAGACCGCGGATCCGGGCGGCAGGGTTTCCAGCCGGTCCAGGAACCGCCGCCACATTCCGGACTCGTCCTCCGGATCTTCGGCGATGAACGATTCGTAGCGGACGCCGTCCGCGCCGCGGACCGTCAGACCCAGCAGGTATTCCAGCCGCCGCGGCGGATCGCCCTCGATGTCGAAAAATATCTCGGTCGCGGACGCCGGCAGTCCGATCGGCTTGCGGCGGAAATGGCGGCGCTCGACGAGCGCCCGGGCCTGCGCCGCCAGCCGCTCCAGCGTCTTCCGGTGGAATTCCGGCCAGGCGGCCTTGAGCGCGCCGACGTCCATGACCGCGGCCTCGGCCACGGTCCTGACGCCGTGCGTCCGGAGTTCGGCGGCGGTCGAGTCCCGGATGCTGTAGAGCAGGGCGATGTCGTCGGTCTTTTCGGCCAGGGCGATGCACTCGCGGAGCCAGGGCGACCGTCGGCAGCCCGAACCCAAATGCGGCAGCGGCCGCGCCCCGCCCAGGATGCCGCGCAGATCGTCGAGGGCGGCCTGGAAATCGGGAGCGAACTCCTCCAGGTCCAGTCCCCGGCGGATGCCGTAAAGGTCGATGATGAAGTTGGTCCGCGGCCTGACCCCCTGGACCGCCCGGAGCAATTCGCCGTACAGGGCCAGCTGGTAGCGGTGGCCGTCGGACAGCCGTTCGCCGGTGTTCTTGACGTCGACGGCGGCGTAGCGGTAAGCGCCGAGTTCCGACGGTTCGCCGTCGAGGCGCTCGAGCAGGTCCGGCTCGCCGGCCAGGTCGCCGGCCAGGAGCAGGCCGCGGCGGATGAACCGGGCTCCCTCGCGCATCAGCCGGAGCGTGTCGCGGCGCCGGGCCGGCCGGGTGCGGCCGGCGGCCTCGGTCCAGCCGGCGGCCCGCGCCGCGGCGGGACCGGCCGGCACGCCCAGGATCCGCGCCTCGTCGAACAGGTCGGCGCGCAGCAAGATGTCGGAAAATTTCGGCAGCCGCGCCCGGCGCTTCGGCTCGCCGAAACGGTCGAAATAAGGCCAGTGAGGACAGGAGGCGTACTTGTACAGGACATCGCCGTCGATGACCGCGGCGGCGGTCCGGTCCGCCTTACTCATATCTCAGCGAGGTGATCGGATCGAGAGCGGCCGCTTTCCGGGCCGGCTGGATGCCGAAGACGATGCCGACGACCGCGGAGATCACGGCGGCCCCGGCGAACGCGGTCATCGAGACGACGTAAGGCACGTCGAGATGGTTGGCGCGCATGACGGCGACGACCGCCATGGTCACCAGGAAACCGAGCGCCCCGCCGAGCAGGCCGCCGACCGTGGTCAGCACCACGGACTCGGCCAGGAACTGCATCATGATGTCGCGCGGCTTGGCCCCGATCGCCTTGCGCAGGCCGATCTCGCGGATCCGTTCGGTGACGGAGACCAGCATGATATTCATGATGCCGATGCCTCCGACCAGGAGCGAGATGGCGGCCAGGAAGGCCAGGAAATAGGTGATGACGTCGGTGATGGTATTGAGGCGGTCGGTGATGTCCTGGGTGGTCGTGACCATGAAGTCGTCCTTGGACGGATCGTCGATGTTGTGCCGCTTGCGCAGCACGCGCTGGATGTCGGCGACCGTTCCATCGACCTGCAGGGCGTCGCGCGTCTTGACGTCTATCTCCATTACCCGGTCGTTGCCGGTGATCCGCTTCTGCGCCAGCCGGAGGGGCATGATGGTGACGGAGTCCATGTCCATGGTCATGATGCTGCCGAGAGGCTTGAGCACGCCGACCACCATGAGCGGCAGGTCGTTGATCTTCAGCTTCTGGCCGACGGGGTCGGTCTTGCCGAAAAGTTTTGCCGCGACCTTGTTGCCGATCACGACCACCGGCGACAGCGACTGCTCCTCCTCCTGGGTGAAGAAGCGCCCCAGCCCGATCTTCATGATCGGCACGATATCCAGGTAGGGCGCGGAGACGCCGATGATCACCGACCGGTATTCCTCGTTGCCGAAACGGTCGTACTCCTGGCCGCTGACGACCCCGCTGACGGCGGCGGCGTCGGGCAGGCTGCGCTGGTCCTGGAGCGCCTTGACGTCGGCGTAATCGAGCGAAGCGGGGGTGGCGCCGAGCATCAGGGCCTGCATGGAATTGTGACGCGAGGCGCCGGGCGCGGCCGGATTGATCGCGATGACATTCTGGCCGGCGAAGCTGTTGATGTAGCCGATGACGCCGGCCTTGACCGCGACGCCCAGCGAGATGATCACGGTCACCGAGAATACGCCGATGACGATCCCGAGCAGCGACAAGGCCGTGCGCAGCCGGTTGCGCCGGAGATTGCCGAGAGCGGCCTTGGCCAGATCGTGCAGGTGCATATCTTACTCGTAGCGAAGGGCCTCGATGGCGTCGAGGCGCGCGGCCGAAGCGGCGGGGGCGACGCCGAAGGTCAGGCCGATGCCGATGGAAACGACGAGCGACACGGCGACCGACGTCAGGGAAACGGTGAAGTGCCAGGTCAGCCCGTTATCGACGGCGATCACGGAGACCAGCGCGGCGATGGACGCGCCGAGTATCAGGCCGATGATCCCGCCGGAAAGGGAGATGAGCGAACTTTCCGTCAGGAACTGCGCGAGGATGCGGCGCGGCTTGGCGCCGAGCGACTTGCGCAGGCCGATCTCCCGGGTCCGTTCGCGGACCGCGACAGACATGATGGTCATGA
>JBAIWZ010000018.1:0-7544 GCA_037916955.1 Acutalibacteraceae bacterium
CGAGCCTCCGAAGCTTGAGATCCAAGTTCGATTCTTGGCGGGCGCACCACGAAAGAAAAACGACGGCCTGACGGCCGTCGTTTAAGTTCAACGGATAAGCCGCCCGCCGAGCATTGATTTTTTGGCAGTTCTGCTGTAAGACGACCCTGTCGGACGGCCTGAAAGCCGGACGGCGGGAAGCAAAGGTAGAATGGATCCCCACAACATCGCTCGTTCCATCGAACACACGCTGCTCAGACCTGACGCCGACCTTGAGCGCATCGCCAAGATCTGCTCGGAGGCGTCCTCATATGGATTCCGCTCCGTCTGCGTGAACCCGGTGCACGTCGCCCACTGCTCGCTCCTGCTTCAGGGGTCGGGGGTCGGCGTCTGCGCAGTCGTCGGTTTTCCGCTCGGCGCCTCGAAGACCGTCGTCAAGGCCATCGAGGCCGAGCAGGCGATCGGGGACGGCGCGCGCGAGGTCGACATGGTCATGAACGTCGGCTGGCTGAAGAGCGGCTGCCGCCAGGACGTCCTCTCCGACGTCCGGCAGGTCGCTTACATGGCCCACGGCTCCGGCGCCCTGATCAAAGTGATCATCGAGACCGCGCTCCTGAACGACGACGAGAAACGTCTGGCCTGCACCATCTGCCTCGAGGCCGGCGCCGACTTCGTCAAAACGTCGACCGGCTTCCTGGCCGGAGCGACCCCAGACGACGTCCGCCTGATCAGGGAGGCCGTCGGCGGACGGGCCGGCATCAAGGCTTCGGGCGGCATCAAGGACTATGCCGCCGTGCTGGCCATGATCGCCGCCGGCGCCGACCGCATCGGCACCTCGCACGGCGTCGCCATCATGGCGGAAGCGGCCTTGGCCGCCGGAAGATCCTGACCCAGGCTATCCGGCCGGTCGGCCGCGGCCGCAACTCAGATCCGATCCCGGTCTCCCGGGATCTTTTTTTATCAAAAAACCCCGGACCCGGCGTCCGGAGTTTCGACGTTGATTCATTGCGCCTGCACTTTGCCTTTGCCGGCGGCCAGCTCGTCGTTGTCGAGCGCGGTCGAGAATGGCGGCAGGGAAAGGATGATCGGGTTGCCGTTGGCTTTGTCGACCGCTTCCAGGATGGCGGCGTCCACGAGCGTCGGCGTCTTGCCCGCCTGGTCGGCGGTCGGCGTCAGCGCGACGTCGAAGGAGACCTTGAGCTCCTTGATCGTGGTCGGCATCCAGTTCAGCGTCCAGACGATCTTTTCCTCGGCCGCGTCGAATTTCAGGTCGCCCGCGTCCACGCTGGACTTGCCGGTCCAGACGGCGTTCGAGGGGAGCCGGGCCGAGATCTTAAGGTCGGTCAGGTCGTGCAGGCTGTTGGTCAGGTCCCAGGTGACGCGGTAGGTCGTGGCCTGGCCGACGACCGGCGGCAGCGGCCCGGAACCGACCGGCAGGCCGTCGGCGTTGAAGTACCGGGCTTCCCCGGCGAGTTTGGCGTCACTCGCCAGGACCGCGGCGAAGGGCGGGGTCTGCGTCGTCCGGTTGACCAGCTCGTTGTCGATCGTCGCGATCGACGCCTGCACCCAGGAGTTGACCCGGTAGTCGGTCGATTTGGCGCCTTCGATCGGCGCGGCGAGGAGCGGCACGTCGAAGTCGATGGTGCCCTCGTCGCCCGGGCCGATGACGCCCAGGGCGGTGATCTGCTTCTTGTTCCAGCTGATGCTGTTCCCGTTGCGGAGGCCCTGCTGTTTGTCGTGCAGGCCGTTCCAGAGGACCATCTGGTCGGGAACGGGCTGCGGATCGAGCACCGCCGTCAGGGTCACGTCCTCGAGCGTCGAGTTGCCGGTGTTGCGATAGGTGATGGCGTAGTGCAGGGTGTCGCCGAAGTTCGCCGATTGGTCGCCGGTCTTGCCGTTGAGGACCATGGCCACGACCAGCTGGCCTTCGACCACCTCGGCGGTGAAGGTCGCTTCCTTCTGCAGCTGGAAATCCCCGTTCCGGTCGGTGAAGCCGATCTGCCCCTTGATGTCGATGTTGCCCTTGGCGTCGGAGGCGAAGGCGCCGGTGATCTTGATGTGATTCTCGGTGTTGGGCGGGGCGCTGCCGATGTTCCAGAGGGTCTTGGCGTCGTCGGCGCTGGCCGGGTCGGCGCTTTCCGGGATGAAATTCGGCGGATAGGCGAGCTTGACGGCCGCGTCCTTGAATTCGCTGTCCGAGGTGTTCAGGTAGCTCAGATCGAGCGTGACCTTGTCGCCCGGCATGACCTTGGCGGGGCCGGTCAGCCGCAGGTCGAGAACGGAATCGGCGACGCCGATGCTCCGCGTCGACACTTTCTGGAACTCGGAATTGAAGTCGGCGGGACGGTAGGTGAGGATGACCTGCAGGTCGACCTGTTTGCCGACCGGGGCCAGGAAGACGCCCTGGATCTGGACCGAGCCGCCCTTGCCCGGGGCGATCGATCCGATCTGCAGCGCGTCCTGGGTCAGGGTCGGGTCGGACTTGAGCACGGTGAATTCCCGGGGCAGCCTAACCTCGAGATTGGCAGTCCCCAGCGGGATCCGTTCGTTGTTCCGGTAATTGACGGTGTAAGTGACCTGGTCGCCGCTTTTGACCTGCGCCGGCCCGTCCACGGCGATCTCCACGCCTTCGCCGCTGAATTTCTGTTCGCCGGGCGAGAAAAAGAAGAATCCGGCCCAGGCGACGGCGGCCAGGAAGGCCAGGAAGAAGACCAGGCTGACCAGGATCTTTTTAAGCGTCGAATGGCGCGCCTGATCAAGCCGGGTCATGTCCGGTTTTTCCGGGCCGGCGGCCCGGTAGATCTCGTTGAGTTCCTCGCCGAGTTCGTCCTCGGCGGCTTCGTCGACGGGCAGATCCGGAGGTTTAGGCGTCGTCGGCTGATGGAACAGCGGGGCTCCGTCCTTGGACTCCGGCGCTGCCGGGCCGGCGGCTCTCTTCTTTCTGGGCGGCATGATGATCGGGTTAATCGTTCCGGGCCACGGCGGCGATCAGGGTATCCTGGGCGACCGTCGTCGAAGCGGACCAGCGTCCGCGCTCATCCTCGGTGCGCTGAGGCTGCTGCCAGACGAGGCGGTAGCCGCGCGGAAAATCGATGCTCGAAGTGAACGACGCGGGATTGGCGCCGGGCTGCTTCTGGACCAGCAGGGAGTAGGACAGGCTGAGTCCGGGACGCCGCCCGGCCACCAGGTTGTAGAGCGCGCTGGCCGCGCCGGCGCCGACCTGTTCGAGTTTCACGGTGCCCGGCGGCAGCTTGTAGACGACCGTCGCCGTCGTGGTCTGGCCGGGATCGGTCTGAAGCCAGCCGCCGAAGACGGTCTTGCCGGACTCGTCGTAGGTCAGCAGGCCCGACCGGCGGTCGATCAGCGAGGCGCCTTCCTGTTCGGAGATCACCGGGTCGTCGGCACGGCCCTCGTCCGGGATCTTGAAGAGTTTGACGTCCGGAGTGTCGAAGCCGCTGGCTTCGACCAGACTGCTGCCGGCCGGGACGTAGAACCGGACGTAGTCGACGTTGCGCACGCCGCTGAACAGCGCGTTCTTCACGCCGCCGTGGGTCCGTTTGAGCGTCAGGGTCACGGCGGCGCTGCCGTCGGCGTTGACCTTGACGGAGTGGTCGACCGCGTCCTTCATGACCAGGTCGGTCTTCTGTCCGGCGATGTTGGTGTGGACGATGTCGAGGTAGTCGCCGTCCGTCGGCTTGAGTTCGCCGGCCCAGCCCAGGTCGGCGACGCGCGACTGGGCTTCGGGGTCCTTGAACCAGAAGAGCAGCTGCTTTTCGGACAGCGCCGAATCCAGGGCGCCGGCCAGCTGAAGCGCTTGGCCGCCGTTGGTCTCGGTCAGCCGCTGCAGCAGTTTGGGAGCCATGTCGGCGATGAACTGCTTCGGCCTGTTCTTGGACTTGTCGTAATCGATCTCGACCGCTTTCTGCGTCTCGAAGTAGAAGTTCCGCGCGTCGATCGTCTTGCCGTACTCCGGCATCTCGATCGGCCCGGTGGTCTCGAGCAGCTTCTCGACGAAACTCATGGTCACGGCGATCACTCCGTCGGTCGTCGGACCGCCGCTCTGCTCGTAGAACCAGACGATCTTCTGCGCCGAGGTCGGGAAATCGGCGAACCAGTTGGCGTCCTGGAATTCCCAGTTGGGATTGATCAGGTGCAGCGGCTGGGGCGAGGCCAGTTTGGGCCGGAGGCCGCCTTTGAGATCGTAGCTGCCGCCGGCCGGCACCTCGACCTTCCTGACCCGGCCGCGGTTGACGTCGACCAGGGCGAAGCTTCCGAGGAAGCCGCCGGTCGGCCGAAGTTCGGCGTTGTTCTCGAAGACGACCAGATAGCGCTTGGTGCCGTTCGCGCCCATGACCAGCTTGAGCAGGTCGGCGACCGAGGCGGCCTTGCGCACGTCGCCGGCGAGTTTGGGAAGCTCGGAGCGGGCGGCGTCGAAGGACGAGCGGAATTCGCCGGGCACGGCCGCGGCGTCGACGGCCGCGAGCGAGGCGGCGGCGCGTTCGAGATGCGGCAGGGCGTTCTTCAGGTCGGCGCCGACGGCGTCGACCTTGGCGACCGGGTCGGTGATCCCGTCCAGCCGCGACAGGCCGGCGGTCAGCGTCGACCCGCCCGCGGCGATCTCGCTGCCGGCGGTCAGGATCGGATCGGCGGCGGAAGCGGCGCTCCGGGTCGGCACGACGGCGGCCGCGGCGGCGGCCAGATTGCCGAGCGGGCCGAGCACGCGGCGGGCGGCGGTGAAACGGCCGCTCGCGCCGTCGAACGCAGCATGGGCGTCATCGAAGCGGCGTTCGCTGACCGCGGCGGCGGCGGACTTGATCAGCCGGAGGCCCTCGGTGCCGTCGGAGATCACGGCCGAGCGGTTGCGGCTGAGGCTGCTCAGCGAACCATAGAGGCCGATCGCCAGGAGGAGCGCGGCGGCAAGGCCGGCGAAGGCGAAGACGTTCTTTTTCCAGGAGTCTGGGCGTTCCAGGACCAGCGCGGTCTTGGCGGCGGCCCTGGCGGCGGGGGCGGCCGGCTTGGCGGAAACCGTCGGTTTGGACGTGACCGCAGCCAGCGGCATGGCGGCCAGCAGGGCCGCGGCTTTTGGCTCAACGGCCGGCTTTTTGGCCGGCGCCGGCTTCGGGACGGCGGCCGCAAGGCGCTTCAGGAGCCGGAACGGCGAGGTCAGCGCGGCCCAGATGATCACGGCCGCAAGCCGGATGACGGTGACGACGGTAAGGTCCACCAGTGGCAATTCGCTGAAGAACTGCCTGGCCGTGAGCAGGAGCGCGTGCCGGACGTTGTGAGCTTCCGGCGGCGGAAAATCCCTCCAGCCGCGAGGCCGCACCGACAGCGACCGCGCCTCCAGGTCCTGGAGTTTCGTCTGTCCGTCGATCATCCGCGAAAGTTTCGATCTGGCGGCCGGTTGTTCGTCGTTCGCCGCCGGGCGGTCATTGGCCGTCCCGGCCAGCTCGGTCTTCAGATCCAGAAGATGGGGCGAAGCCAGGATCTTCCGGTCGTCGGGGATCGAGCGGACCGAGGTCGCCGCGGATACGGCGATCGGCCGGCCGCCGGCGCGGCTTCCGTGTCCCGGTCTGGTTTTGGTTTCTTCCGTCATGATCGTTGTTCGTTGGTCGGGAGCGATCGGCGATAAGCCTCGAGCGTCTGGCGGGCGCAATCGGTCCAATCGAAGCGCTCGGCATGGATCCGCCCTTTGGCCGCGAGTTTCGTCCTCAGGTCGGCGTCGGCGGCCAGCCGTTCCATCGCCGCGGCGATCGCCTGTTCGTCGGCGGGATCGAAGTAGAGAGCGGCGTCACCGAGGATCTCCGGCAGACAGGCGGCGTTGGACGAGGCCACGGCCAGTCCGCGGCACATCGCTTCGAGCGGCGGCAGTCCGAATCCTTCGCAGAGCGAGGGGAAAACGTAGAAGGCGGCGGCGTCGTAGAGCGCGGCCAGTCCGGCGTCGTCGACCGCCCCGGCGAAAACGACGTTCTCTTCCAGCTTCCGTTCGGCCGTTTCCCGTTTCAATCGTTCGTAGAAATAATCCGAGCCGCCGACGAGCACCAGCCGGAAATCCGGCCGGGAGCGGCGGAATCCGGCGAAAGCGGCGACCAGCCGGTCAAGATTCTTGTGCGGATAAGCGCTGCCGACGTACAGCGCGAACGGTCTCGGAATGCCGGCGGCAGGACCGTCCGCGGCAGCCGGCAGGCCGGCACCGGGCCGGAAGGCCGAGCCGCAGGCCTCGTAAGTTACAAAGATCTTCTTGTTTTTAGCGAAAGGGAAATTCCGTTCGATCTCTTTCTTCGTGCACTCCGATACCGTGATCACGGCGCGGCATCGCCGCAGAGCGCTCCCGATGACCAGCCGGTAGAAGAAATATTTGACCCGGTAGAGCAGCGGTCCGAGGGTCGTCGCCCGGGCCGTCGGGTGGCTCAGCAGGATCAGGTCATGCACGGTAACGACGAAAGGCCGGCGGTAGAGGACCGGCACGTTGAAATGGCAGAAATGCATGAGGTCCAGGCGGTGCCGGGCCAGCAGGGACGGATAGAGCAGCTGCTCCTTCCAGCCGTACCAGGGGATTTCGGCCAGGACCTTGGTGAAGCGGGGATTGGCCGGCCGATACTCGTCGAAGTTGGCGCGGCGCAGGAAGACCACGTAATCGTTGTCGCGATCGATGGCTTCCAGGCGGCCGATCAGCTCGCTGACGTACCGCCCCAAACCCTTGCCGGACGCTCCGTAGAATCGCGCGTCAATGCCGATGCGCATGAGGGTGTCGTTGGCGTAATAAAAAGGGCGTTATTTCAGCGAAATTCTGCCATTGGAACTGCCCGGTAAAACGCGGAATTATTATAACAAGGTAACTGACCTTTTTCCACAGGAAGATGTCCCCAGCTTATTTCCGGACGCTCCCGGGGCCGTCGTCCGCCGGAAAATTCGGTCCGCCGCGGTCCGGGTCGAGCTTTACCCTGGCCGGCCGCCGTGATGTAATGACCGCAGACAAACCTCTCTCTTACATCCGCGAAAAAATATGTGCGGAATCGTCGGTTACATCGGATCGCGGCGGGCCGAGGACGTCCTGCTCGACGGACTGCGCCGTTTGGAATATCGCGGCTACGACTCCGCCGGCGTCGCCACGCTTCATGACGCCGAATTGTCGTCGGTCAAGGCCGCCGGCAAGGTCGCCTATCTCGCCGACAAGCTGTCGCGCACGCCGCTCGAGGGTTCGATCGGCATCGCCCACACCCGCTGGGCGACGCACGGCGAGCCGAGCGATGAGAACGCCCACCCGCACCTCGACTGCCGGGGCAACATCGCCGTGGTGCACAACGGCATCATCGAAAATTACGAAGCGCTCAAGCGCGGACTCGAGGAACGCGGCCACCAGTTCCGGTCCGACACCGACACCGAAGTGCTGGCGCACCTGATCGAGGAATACGCGATCAAGCTGACGCTCGAGGAAGCGGTCAGCGCGGCGCTCAAGGACGTCGTCGGCACGTTCGGCCTGGCGGTCATCGCCGCCGACGGCGGCCGGCGCATCATCGGGGCGCGCCGCGGCAGCCCGCTGGTCGTCGGCCTGGGCCGGAACA
>JBAIWZ010000019.1:0-4040 GCA_037916955.1 Acutalibacteraceae bacterium
CCGTAACTTTTTCCGCGCTCTTCGGAGCGCCGAGGCCGGCGCGGGCGCAATACACCGACCCGGTCACCAGCGTCCAAGTCACGCTGATGAACGCCGGCAACCAGATCAAGGACAACCTGGTGCAGGCCATCGTCATGGCCCTGGCCAACGGCGTCAATTACTTCACCACCCAGCTGGCCTACCAGCTCGCCGTCATGATCGTGTCCGGCTGCCCCGGCCAGAAATCATGCTGGTCCAGCAAGAACCTCGGTTCGATGGTCGGCGACGCGGCCAAGGGCGCCATCGGCGAGGCGGTCGGCACGCTGTCGAAGGAAAGCGGCCTGGAAAAGCTCGGGTTCAGCCTCTGCAATCCTTCGGCCAGCCTGAAGCTCAAGATCCAGTTGGGCCTGCTCGACACCCAGAAGCCCCCGGCCCCGAAATGCGATTTCAACGCCATCGCCTCGAACTGGAAGGCCGCGGTCAACTCCCTGTCGCCATCCGAACTGGCCAACAACGTCTGGGGCGGATTCGAGCCCGGCCAGAACCCGCTGTCCGTTTCGCTTCGCGCCCAGGTCGGCGCCGGCCAGATGGCGGCCGAAGCCAAGGCGACGGCCTACCAGCAGCGCCTGCTCTACTACGCCGGCGGCGGCGGCTTCAGCGACGTCGTCGACCCCGTCAGCGGCCGCGTCAAGACGCCGGCGGTCGGCGTCCTCGAGGAGTTCAAGCGCCAGGAGGCCCTGAAAAAGTCCAAGCCGCAGGAATACCAGCAGCAGAGCGCGGCCGGCCAGATCGCCAAGGGCGCGGTCATGAGCATCCTGCTCGGCACGGCGCAGACCTTCGCCATGACCCTGATCAGCCAGCTCTGGAACAAGGCGGTCAACGGCCTGCTTTCGTCGCAGGAAGCGGCGGAACAGGAACCCGAAGTGGTCCTGTCGGCTGAAGGGGTCGTGTCGCAAGGCGAGAGCGAGGCCAGCAACACCCTTTCGGTAAAATATTCCGTCCCGCCGATGCAGGACGTCGGCACGGTCGACCCGCTGGTCGATTTCATCAACTGCCCGCCGCAGGGCCGCACCGTCAACAACTGCGTCGTCGACGCCCAGTTCGCCAACGCGGTCCGCGTCGCCGCCGCCACTCCGCTGACCATCCGCGACGCGATCAACCAGGGCATGCTCCACGCCGACTGGCCGCTGATCTCGGCGAACGACAAGGCCGAGAACACGAAGCCCGATTGCTACACCTTCGGTTACTGCGAGAGCAACCTGAAGAAGCTGCGCGCCGCCCGCATCATCTCGATCGGCTGGGAGATCGCCGCCCACAAGAGCGCCGTCGGCAAGCCGGTCCACCTGAAGGAGGTCGTCGACAAGTTCAACGACTGCAACAGCAGCGGCCAGCTCGACAACTCGCATCCCTATTGCCACCTGATCGATCCGGACTGGGTCCTGGTCCAGCCGGTCACGCAGTGCCGCGCCGAGGCTTACAGCGCCCTGCTGGTCTCGCCCGAGATCCCGTCGCGCGCCCTGATGTGTTCCGATCAGGTCACCTGCCTCCAGCAGGATGACTACGGCAACTGCATCGGCAACTACGGTTACTGCGCCCGCGAGCGGAACGTCTGGCGCTTCAGCGGCGATTCCTGCCCGGCGGAATACAACACCTGCCGCACGATGACGGCGCGCACCGGCGGCAACGTCAGCCTGCTGCTCAACACCATCGAATTCGGCACCTGCAGCGCCGACAACGTCGGCTGCGCCCGGTACGCCACCACTCTCAACGTCGTCAACTGCAAGCTGACCTCGTCCTGCGCTTCGGACACCGGCTGCGATTGTTCGGTCAAGACCAGCTGCAAGGTCGCGACCGGCGAGCGGTCCTGTCTGACCGAGGCGGGCGAGACCTGCACGCTCACGGCGAACTCCTGCGCGTACTCTTCCTGCACCTGCGACATCGACCACCTGTGCAGCGTGGCCAAGGGGGCCCAGGGCTGCCAGTCGCTCACCGGCCAGCCCCGGGTCAGCGGCGACGATTGGCTGCAGACGCCCAGCCGGTATTTCAACGCCAATGCCAAGACCTGTGCCGCCAACGACAACGGCTGCACGGCCGCGTACCAGATGACCAACGCCCAGTCGCTCAACCTGATCCGCAACGGCAGCTTCGAGCAGCTGGAGGACGGCGACGGCGACGGTTCGCCCGATCACGCCAAGTACTGGTCGCCGTTCGGCGAGGCTCCGGCCGACAAGCGCGGCGAGCTCAAGACCGACTCCTCCGTTTCCTACAGCGGCGCTAACGCCATCCGCGTCGGCGATTCCGTCGCCGCCAATCACGCGGGGACCTGCGACAACGGCGCCGTCTGCCAGCTCGAAGGCGGCTGCACCTGCAAGGACGGCAGCGGTTATTCCTGCCGCGTCATGATCGGCCAGAGCAAGTGCGGCTTCACCGACCGGGTCATGCAGGACCGGATACCGGTTTCCGCCAACAAGACCTACACCCTTTCGATCCAGTTCAAGCAGGGCGCCGCCGCCGTCTCCCAGGCCACGCTCCGTTTCCGCGACTTCTACGAGAGTCGCGTGACGCTCGCGCAGAACGACGTCTCCGCGCTGTCGGCGAACGATCAGCCGGGCATCGCCCCGTCTGATCGAAGCTGCGGGGTCGACTCCAACGGCGACCTGACCGCCCGCGCCACCGGTTCGGACCGGTACTCCTGCACCTTCGTCGTCCGCAAGTCCGTCGCCCATGCCGAGATCGAGATCACCGGCGCCGCCGGAGCCTTCGCGGACGACGTCATGCTGGAAGAGGGCAACGGCACCGGCTTCTACCACGACCAGTACAGTCCGGCTGTGACGCTCGTCGATATCAAGGTCCCGCCGGCCTACCTGGGCTGCGCCGGCGAAGGCACTGACCCGGCCGAATGTTCGGGCTTCGCGCCCGTCTGCCGCGCCGACGAGGTCGGTTGCCAGATGTACTCCCCGTCCAACGGCGATCCTTCGGTGCCCGGCGTGGTCAGCCAGCAGGACGTCTGTCCGCAGGAATGCGTCGGTTACGACGTGTTCAAGCAGGAGAAATCCGATTTCGACATCGAGAAGTTCCCGGCCTATTTCATCCCGTCAACGGCCACGGCCTGCACCGCGCTCGATATCGGCTGCTCCGAATTCACCAACATCGACACCGAGGCCGTTTCCTACTACTCGAAACTCCGCCTCTGCCAGAAACCGGCCCCGAACGACGACACGCAGGTGTTCTACAGCTGGCAGGGTTCCGACACGGCCGGTTACCAGCTGAAGGTCTGGAACTTCAAGCGCACCGTCACCAAGGCGGTCATCAGCGGCAACGACCTGTGCGCCAATCCGCATCACGATTCCTGCAACGCCGCCATCGCGGACGTCACCTCCAGCAACAGCGATCCGAACGTGACCGGCACGGTCGCCGGCACCGCCCCCTGCACCAAGATCGCCTATTCCGCCTGCGTCGGCGGCACGAAGCCCGGCCAGGGCTGTCTGACCAGCGGCGACTGCGGCGGCGGGACCTGCACCAACAACGGCAACCTGAACTGCATGGACGCCGACACCGAAGGCCTCTGCGCCCAGGCGGACCTGAGCAACAACCTGGACTGCCGCGAGTTCTACGACGAATTCGGCAACCGGCACTATCGCCTGCTGTCCAAGTCCATCATTTCGACGACCGACTGCAACCGCTACCGCATCACAGCCACCACCGAAGCCGACTGCGTCGCGACGAGCGGCCGCTGGGATCCGACCAAGCTGGAGTGCACTTACGCGGCCTCCATCGCCGACAGCCAGAGCTGCCCCGCGGTCGCCAACGGCTGCCGGTCCTACAAGGGCAATGCCGGCACCAACGTGCGGCCGGTGTTGTTCAGCGACTTCGAGGTCTGGGACACCGCCGGCTGGACCGGCACCAACGTCGCCCAGTCGTCGGAATCGGTGCTCGTCGGCGGCCATTCGCTCAAGATCCCGCAGGGCAACGACACCGCCATCAAGGACATCAGCGGCACGGTCGACGTCGACCGCAGCTACACGCTGAACTTCTGGGCCCGCGGGGGCGGAGAACTGGTG
>JBAIWZ010000020.1:0-7208 GCA_037916955.1 Acutalibacteraceae bacterium
GATATTCCAGTTCGCCGAGTTCGTCGGCGACGGCCTGGCGGTCGAAGTGCACCTGGCCGGTCTTCACGGCGTGGTAGAAACGGTGCTTCAGCTTGTTGGTGACGTAGCCGTCCGGCACGTCGGCAAGCCGGATGACGCCGCGGTCGAGCAGTTCCTTCAGTTTCTTTTCCGACAGGCCGGCGTCATAGATCGACGGATCGGGAATGCCGCGCCAGCAATGATCGACGAAGGGGCAATCGTACGGCTGGCCGCATTGCCGGAGGATCTGGACCTCGGGTTCGACCCGTCGGCGCAGTATTTCGAGCGCCGCTTCGGCTTCGAGCCCGACCCGATCGGCCAGCTTGCCGGCTTCCGTCGTGACATCAGCGAACTTCAAGAGTTTGCGCGGGTCGATCGCGCCGCGGCGCACGTATTGGTTGTTGATGTGGCAGATGTTCAGCCGGCCGACCGCCAACCCCGCGCTTTCGAGGCAAAGACGCTGGAAGGCAACGTCCGGCAGATGGACGTCCTCCTTCAGCTCGGTCGTCCCTTTGACCTCGAAGATGTCCCAGCGCCGCCTGGCCCGGTCGTAACTGATGATGTCGGACCGGCAGAAAAGGCGGCGGTCGGCGAACGTCGGCTGGAAGATCAGCGTCTCTCCGGACTTGATCAGTTTTTTTGTTCTGGCGATGGCCAGACCGAGATCCCGGTCATCCGCGCTGACGCCTCCCGGAAAAAGTTCGTAGGCGTACTTTTCGACCTCGTAGCCTTCCTCAAAACGCCTGGACAGGGTCCGGTCGATGTCCGCCGGCAGCAGATCCTTGCGGAACTTGTACAGCCAAAGATATTTCGGACACTGGAGCCAGTTGCGGAAGTCGGTCTTGGTCAGCATGCGTGCTCAGCGCTGGGCGTAGGTCGAGCGCGATTCGATGCGATGGATGACGTCCTTGCGTTCGATGCAGACGGTCCAGCCGGCGCGGCGCGCGTATTGATAGAGTTTCAGGTTGGGGTTGAAGCAGATCGGATGGTCGACCAGCTTGAGGAACGGGATGTCGCTCTGGGTGTCGCCGACGCCGTAGGAAGCGCGCAGCGTCAGGCCGTTCCGTTCGACGGCCCGATGCAGGATCTTGGCCTTGTCGGAGATCAGGTCGAGGTACAGGGTCCGTCCCGTGCAGCGGCCTTTCTTGTCCAGTTCGTAGATGCGGCCGTAGATCTTGTCGAAGCCGAGTTTCTTGCAGAACGGATCGAGCGCCTCCTTCGGCGAATTCGAAATGGCCACCATGAAGTACCCCTTCTTCTTCAGGTCGTGGACCAGGTCGCGGGTGTAGCGGTAGACGCGGCTCTGGTGGAACTGGATGACCTTTTCGACGCACTTCATGAAGTCCTTGCCGCTGACGCCCCTGATGTTCCCCTCGAACGCCTTGATCACGGCGCCGATGTACTCCTCGTACGGCCCCTTGCGATTGAGCCACCGTTCGTAGGCATCGGAGTAGATCTTCCGGAGGCTCTGCGGGAAGACGCCGTCGTGGATCATCGCCTCGGTGACCTCCACGAGCAGGCTGGAACGGAAGATCGTGCCGTCAATGTCGAAGAAGGCCGCCTTGCGCATTTTCATATCTGTTTTGGCTTAAAGTGAGTCATTTTATCCATTATACGGCCCGCCGGGACAAATTCAAACCTTCGGGCCCATCGCCCCGGTTTTCCGGCGCCGGGGCGGTTTGACGGACCCGTCGGCCTTTGTTTAACTAAGCGCAAATTCGTTCTTTGCCAACACAAAGGAGAGGAACATGTCCGATAAGCGCCAAAACGACGCTGACTCGTTCCGTTGGGACCTGTCCTGTTTCTACGACGGTCTGGAAGATCCGCAGATCGATGCCGATTGCCAAGCTTTGTCCCTCGGCGCGGCCGACTTCGCCGTCGCCCACAAAGGCAAACTGTCCCTCACGCTGGGTCAGGCCATCCGCGACCTGGCCGAGCTCGACATGCTGTCGAACAAGGTCTTCGGCTACCTGCACCTCCGGTTGAGCCTCAAGGTCGACGACGAGGCCATCAAGGCGAAGATGTCGGCCTGCCAGAAGATCGTCAACGAGGCCTGGGGCCAGCACATGGCCTTCTTCGACAACGAAGTGGCCAGGCTGGCTGAATCCGAGATCGCGTCCCTGGCCGCGGCCGACCCGGTCGTGGCCAAGCACCTGCCCTGGATCCGCGACCTGCGCCGCTTCGCGCCGCACCTCCTGTCCGACGAGGTCGAAGCCGCGCTCATGAAGCGCTCGGCGTTCGACGACGGCACCTGGGCGGACTATTACGAGGAGGTCGAGAACGACCTCCGTTTCCCGTTCAGGCGCCGCTGGTACAACCGGCGACAGGACCTGACGCTGTCCAAGATCCTCGACGTCCTGACCCATGACCGCGATCCCGCGGTCCGGGCCCGGGCGCTGCGCCTGCTGAACGAACGCCTCAAGGGGCCGTTCGCCCGGTACGCCGCCCAGACGCTCTACATGATCGCCGGGGCCAAGGAGATCGAGGACCGGGAGCGGAAGTATCCGCATCCGATGTCCGCCCGCAACCTGGGCAACGGCGTCCCCGACGCCGTGGTCGAGGCGCTGCACGAGGCCGTGGCCAAGGAATGCCCGGCGATCGTCGCCCGCTTCTACCGGCTCAAGGCCCGGCTTCTCGGGCTCAAGCGCCTGCGCTGGAGCGACCGGAACGCCGATCTCCCCTTCACCGCCGAGCGGAAAGTGCCGTTCGGCGAGGCCGTCCGGATCGTGCTCGCCGCGTACGACAGCTTCAGCCCGGCCCTCTGCGGCCTGGTCCGCCAGATGGTCGACGCGAAGCGCCTGGACGCGCCTTCGTACGAGGGCAAGGAGAGCGGGGCCTACAACAGTTCGATGGTCCTGCCCGGCAACCTGCCCGTGGCCTTCACCCTGCTCAACTACCTGGGCAGCCCCGACGACGTCATGACCCTGGCCCACGAGCTGGGGCACGGCGTCCACGGGCTCCTCGGCGGCGAGGCGCAGGGTCCGCTCATGGGCCACGCGCCGACGGCCTACGCCGAGACGGCGTCGGTCTTCGGCGAGATGACGACCTTCAATTTCCTGAAGGCCGAGCTGGCCAAGCGGGGCGGCGGCAAGGAGCTGCTCGCCCTGGTCGTGAGCAAGCTCGACGACGTCATCAACACGACCGTCCGGCAGATCAGCTTCTCGAACTTCGAGCGGCGGCTGCACGGGAGCGGCAAGCGTCTGTCGGTCGACGACCTGTGCAAGATCTGGATCGAGGAGACGCGGAAGCTCTACGGCGAGGACGGCGACGTCTTCGACTACCGCGACATGGACCATCTCTGGGCCTACATCCCGCACTTCCACCGGCCGTTCTACGTCTACGGCTATGCCTTCGGCGAGCTGCTGACGCACAGCCTGTACGCGAGGCGCGGGACGCTCGGCGACGCGTTCGAGCCGCTCTATCTCGACCTGCTCCGCTCCGGCGGCACGCGGGACGCGGTCGAGCTGCTCCGTCCGTTCGGCCTGGACCCGACCGCCGCCGACTTCTGGCGGCAGGGCATCCGGCTCAGCCTCGGCGCCATGCTCGAGGAGGCCGAAGCCCTGGCCCGGCTGGCCGGCTATCCTCTCTGAGAAATCAAATACCGCCCCGATCTTTCGGGGCGGTCTTTTTTTATCAAGTTTCAGGCGCGTTTGTTGAAGGCGACCACGGCCGCGGTCAGGAAGACGGCGGCGAAGATCAGGAGCAGCGCGGCATTGGCGGCCGCCGGGCGCAGCAGCAGCCGCGACAGGACCTCGGACGCGACCTGGCCGCTCAGCATGATCCGGCGCATCGCGTCGACGCCGTACGAGAGCGGGTTGGCCTCGGACAGGATCTTCATCCAGAGCGGGGCCGAGGTCAGCGGGAAGAAGGCACCGGACATGAAGAACAGCGGGAAGACCAGGAAGTTCATGATCACGCCGAAGTTCTCGACGGTGCGGACCATCGAGGCGACGAACAGTCCCAGGCCGGCGACGGCGAAGGCCAGCAGGATCATGAAGGCGTAGAGCGGGGCGATCAGCGCCCAGTGGAGCCGGACGCCGATGATCGGGGCGATGCCGAGGAGGACGATCCCCTGGAACGAGGCGATGACGGCGGCGCCGGCCATCTTGCCGAGCGCGATCGAGGTACGCGATACCGGCGCCACCAGGATCTCCTTGAGAAAGCCGAACTCGCGGTCCCAGACGGTCGAGACGGTCGAGAAGAAGGCCACGCCCATGATGCTCATGGCCAGGATGCCCGGGTACATGAACTGGATGAAGTTCACGCCGAAGTTGCCCTGGGACAGGGAGCCGGACAGGCCGGAGCCGAAGATCACCAGGAACATGATCGGCTGGAAAAGCGTGGTGACGACGCGGCCGTGATCGCGCGTGTAGCGGATCAGTTCTCGTTCGGCCACGGTCATGATGGCGGCGGCTTGCGGCATATCAATGTCCTCCGTGGAAATGGGCGCGCATCCGGTCGGCGGCCGACGCTTCCTGTTCCCGGATCGCCCGGCCGGTCATCTTGATGAAGACGTCCTCGAGGGTCGGCTTGTGCAGGGTGACCGACCTGATGCCGGAGCGCGACTGCGACAGCAGCTTCGGCAGGTAGCTTTCGGCGTCGGTAACGTGGATCTCGAGCTGGCCGTCGACCGGGATCGCCGTCAGGCCGAATTTTTCCTTGAGCTCGGCGGCCAGGGCGGCCGGATCGGCCGGCGTGAGGCTGATCACGTCCTCCCCGACGGCCGTCTTCAGGTTGGCCGGCGTGTCGGAGGCGATGATGCGGCCGCGGTCGATGATGGCGATCCGGTCGCAGTACTCGGCCTCGAGCATGTAATGAGTGGTCATGAAGATCGTCATGTGCTGGGTCCGCTTCAGCTCGAGGATGTAGTTCCAGAGGTGGTTGCGCGTCTGCGGATCGAGGCCGATGGTCGGCTCGTCGAGGAACAGCACCCGCGGATAGTGGATTAGGCCGCGGGCGATCTCCAGCCGGCGCTTCATGCCGCCGGAGAAGGTCCGGACGATGTGGCTCCGGCGGTCCCAGAGTTCCACCAGCTTGAGCACCGATTCCATCCGCTTCAGGTATTCGCCGCGCGGCACGCCGTAGAGGCGGGCGTGGAAACGCAGGTTCTCCTCGGCGGTCAGCCGGTCGTCGAGCGACGGGTCTTGGAAGACGATCCCGATGGAGTGCCTGACCTTGTCCTTGTCGGCGGTCACGCTCCAGCCGGCGACCCGCGCTTCGCCCGAGGTCGGCGGAATGAGCGTCGTCAGGATGCCGATGGTCGTGGACTTGCCGGCGCCGTTCGGTCCGAGGAAGCCGAAGATCTCGCCCTCGCCGACATCGAAAGAAACGCCGTTGACGGCGGCGAACTCGCCGAACTTTTTGACCAGATCTTTGACCTCAAGTATGGGCGCCATGGGCGTAATCATATCATCCGGAGGCGAAGGATAAAAGGCGGACGGCCCGGACTTGACAGGCGCGCTAAATTCTGCTTAAATATGCGCCGCTGTTCCGTTCGCTGTCCAACCGAAAGGAGTCTGAACGATGCCGAGGACCGATCGCGCAGCTTTGGAGCGGTTCCTGCTGGACCTGGCCCATAATCAAGCCGCAGTCAGGCTTTCCGCGACCGCGCTGAAGCTGGCGCATCCGTTCTTTGTCCTCGCCGAATCCGGACAGGTTCCCGTCCGCCGGCCGTTCCGTTATTCGGCCGCCGCCCGGGCCATCAACCTGGCCACCGGCCGCGCGGTCGAACGGATCACCCTGGTCTCGCCGGGCTTCACCTTCACGCACGGACCGGGCTGGATGGTCGGCGACCGGACGCTCGCTGCCGTCCTCCGCTCCGAGTACTTCGAGCAGGTGCCGGAGTTCGTCCGGGACTACGCCTGGAACGCCCTCTGGGACAGCCTCTGGGCCGGCCTCAAGGGCAAGCTCATGGACGACAGCCACTGGGAATCGGTCCGCCCGGCGCTGTTCTACCTGACCTGCTTCTGCCTGCTCGGCGACCGCCAGAAGGTCGCCCGGCTGGCGCCGCTGGTCTCGCTGCTGCCGCGGTCCAACCCGCTCGGCGAAAGCCGCGACCGGAACAACGATTGGGTCGTCATCACCGACTGACCTCTTCCGTCTCACGCCCGCGCGTTTCCCGCGCGGGTTTTTTATTCGATGCCGAAAAGTCCCTCGGCGGCGCGGTTCATCGCCGCGAGCCGTCGTTCGCCGAAGACCGAGCGGACCGCCGACAGATATGAACGCTGGTCCCCTATCGGCCAGTCGGTGCCGAAGAGCACCTTGCTCCGTCCGGCCGGGCCGGCGACGCGGTCGAATTCGCCGACGAAGCGGCGGTACTCGCCGACCTGGGCCGCGGAAAATTTTCCGTATACGAATCCCGAAGTATCCGCGTAGACGTTCGCGTTCTTGCAGCAGACCTCGGCGGCGTCGACCGCCCACGGGTAGCCGAGATGCGCGATGACGATCTTCAGGCCGGGCAGGGCGACGGCCAGATCGTCGATCGCCAGCGGGTGCGCGTACTTGAGCTTGGCCGACGGCATCGCGTTGTACGTGTCGCCGCTGTGGAAGATCGCCGGCCGGCCGCGTTCGGCGAGCAGCCGCAGATAAGGCCGCAGGCGCCGGTCGGCGGGATAGAAATATTCGTAGCCGGGATAGAATTTCAACCCGCTGATCAGTCCGTCGTCGAGCCAGCGCTTCACCTGACGCGGCGAGGGCCGGTCCTTGGCCAGCGGCGAAACGCTGCCGACGCCGATGAGCCGGCTTCGCCAGGGCGCGATCATTATTATCAGGTCGGCGGTAGAACAACGGTTCATCGAGCCGGCGAAGACCAGGCTCCGGTCGATGCCGGCGCGGTCCATCGAGGCGACCAGGTCCTTCGGCGCGGCGACGATCGCCCCGCCCCGGCCAACGTGCGTGTGAACGTCGATCATCATATGGGTAAATTATCTCACGCTTGGTGACGCGGTTCAATATTTTTTGGACCGATATGCGTGCAAAGACGGTTTGGACGGACCGTGCGCCAGCACACCTTGCGAAATTACTCCGATGAACATTTCGCTCGGCCAGTCGTCGCCACGCGACGACTTCGCGGGCCGAGCGCGATATGTTCAAAGTTTTGGAGTGCCGCGCCGCGAGCGGGTCCGACTGGAGGACGCTTTCTGATCTGGGTTTGAATGTTGCGGATCGACGATCCACCTTGGCTCAACGAG
>JBAIWZ010000021.1:0-1883 GCA_037916955.1 Acutalibacteraceae bacterium
CGCCGCCGGCAGTTCGGTCTGCGCGTTCCTCAGCCACCTGGCGTTCTCCTACGGCACGGTCGACGCCGGCGCCTTCGGCCGCATCGAAGCCGTCTTTACCGCCGCCCAGGCCCTGTTCGTCACGCTGGCGGCCGTCAGCTGCTACGGCGGCAAGTGGAAGCGTCCGCTCGGCGCCGCGGCCGTCCTGGTCGGCGCCGCGGCTGCCTATCTGCTCTGGCCGCTCGGCGGGACGCTGGCCGTGATCGGCGCCACTGCCAATTTCATCCTGGGAGCCAGGCCGGAGGCGGTTCTGGTCGGTTACCAGCTGTTAGCCGATCTCGCGCTGGCCGTCGCGGCCGCCATCGCCTACTTCTTCTCCAAACGCGCCGCCAAACCCGAACGCACGGACCGGCTGATCGCCATCGGCGCCGCGACGGTCGCGCTGGCCGCGCTAGCCTTCGCCGAAGGTTCGGCAGTGCGCAGCTACGGACTGCTGCTGTTCTCCGGCCTGATCCAGATCGCCGGCCTGACCGCCCTGTTCTTCGGCGCCGCCGCCAAAGGCCATGAAGATCCGCGGGTCAACGGCCGGCCGCTCAATTTCCTGCGGCGCAGCTTCATGGCCAAGACCGCGGTCGTCAACGTCGCCATGTTCTGGGTGCTGTCCTTCCTGATCGTCATGGTCGCCGCCGTCTTTTTCACCCGGGCCATCGCCGACCTTCGCCAGACGAGGGCCGACGGCGATCTCCGGCTCCTGACCGCCGATCTGGATGCCCAGCGCGTCCGGCTGCTGGAACGCGCGACCGGCATTTCTTTCCTGCCGCAGATCGTCGGCCTGAGGTCCGCCTCTCCGGCCGCCGCCCGGGCGCTGCCCGAGGCGTTCCTGCCGTACCGCGGCTCCAGCCAGACCATCCGGGCGTTCGATCGCTCCGGCGCCCCGCTCCTGTCCGTCCCGGCCTCGGCCGAGCCGGCCGTCTGGTTCGCGGCTTCGCAGTCGGTCCAATCCGCGCTTCGCGGCGAACGCGCGGCAGTTCTCGAATACGACGACATCGCCGGCCAGTGGGTACTGCGGGCGGCCGCTCCGACGACCTTCGCCGACGGGACCGAGGGCGTCGTGGTCGTGACCTCCGGCCTGACCTCGCTTGCCGGGATCTTCGCCGGCGAACCCGATCCGCCGACGTCTTACGGGCTGGTCGCCGCCGACGGGGTCACCAGCGTCCTCGAGGCCGGCGCGCCGCTGGACGCGGCTTCCGCCGGCATCGTGCGCCTCGCCGCCACCGGCGGCGAAGCGGAATCCGCCGAAAGGGACCCCTGGTCCGCGCTGGCCGTCGGCCGGGTCTTCGCCGGAGCCAATTCGCCCGACGGCGCCGCCTACGCGGCGTTCTCGCGCGAGGCCGGCATCGCCGAAGCCGTGCGCATCCTCTCCGTGGTCACGCTGGTCGTCTTCCTGGCGCTGTTCATCCTGACCTTCTTCGTCATCCTGCTGACCTCGCTGGTGCTGCGGCCGGTGCGCGGGCTGCGCGCCGCCGCCCGCTGCCTCGAATCCGGCGACTGCGACAGCCATGTCAGCGCGGCCGGCGCCGACGAACTTTCCGAACTGGCCGACTCCTTCAACCGCATGGGCGGGACCATCCGCGAGCGGACCGAAAAATTGAAGGCGGCGCTGCGCGAGCAGCAGGACTTCCTGGCGAATACCGCCCACGAGATGCGCACCCCGCTGAACGTCTTCCGCTGGACCATCGACCTGATGCGCTTCGGCGACACCGGCAAGCTGAACAAGATCCAGCTCGAACTCGTCGAACAGCTGCATCAGACGACGCGGCGCCTGCTCGCCCTGGTCCAGAACCTGCTGGACACCTCGAGCATCGAGCAGCGGCGGGTCGCCCTGAAACTCGGCGCCGTCCAGA
>JBAIWZ010000022.1:0-15098 GCA_037916955.1 Acutalibacteraceae bacterium
GGTGAGACTCCCGCGCCGCGAGCGGGTCCGGGTTCCGGAGATCATCCCGAGTCGGACGCGAGGGCGAGGTCCGCAGGACCGAGTCTCCGGAACCCGGACCTGCGAGAAGGCGCGCGCAGAAAATCAAAAGCCCGGGCCTAAGCCCGGGCTTCTTCGTGTCTTACTTGATGGCCTCGATCTTGATCAGGGTGAAAGGCTGGCGGTGGCCGGCGCGCCGCTTGTAGCGGATCTTCGCCTTGAATTTGACCACCTCGACCTTGTCGGCGCGGCCATGCTCGACCACGACGGCCGAGACCTGGCTGCCTTTGACGGTCGGCTTGCCGATCTGGACTTCCTTGCCGGTGTCATCGGCGACCATCAGCGGCTCGAACTTGAGGGTCTCGCCGGGCTTGGCCTCGAGCTTTTCGACCCGCAGCTTGTCGCCGGGCTTCACCAGGTATTGCTTTCCTCCGGTCTGAATAACGGCTAGATTCGCCATATTATTTTATTCCGCGTAACCGCCGCGGCGCGTCATTGAACGAAAACCGCCGTGCCGCAGCTAAGCGTCGGCGGAACAAGTAGGGACACTCTACCCCGCTCACTTGCCGCTGTCAATAAGATAAGCGACCTTCTCGCCGGTCCTTAGACCGTGGGCCTGGGCGTAGCCGGCCGGAACCTCCAGTACCCGGTCGGCCGGCTGCCGCGGATAATACAGCGGTAAACTCTGGCCGGCCTGAGGCAAGGGCACGTCGGTGGTCAGGTCGACGACCTCGTCCCCCTTGATCCAGATGATGTCGATCGGAAACTTCATGTCCTTCATCCAGAAGGAGTAGGTATTGGCGGCCGGGAACACGAACAGCATGCCCTGGCCGTCAGCCAGGCGATCGCGGCCCGACAGGCCCCGCTCGCGGGCCGAGGACGTGATGGCGATCTCGACGGCGACCTTGTCCCGCCCGCCCAGGATGACGGTGCCGCGGCTGAAGGACTCCTGCCTCCAGTTGATGATCAGGGCGGCGACGAAAGCCACCAAGGCGAAAGCCACGGCCAGGATGGCACGGCGGCTGAATATCTTGCGCTGCGGGGCGGATGAGGTTTCGGACATAGGCATTCAATCCGCGACGGCCTGACGCCGTTTGCGGGAGGCGGCGATGGCGCCGGCGGCGATGATCACCGTGAGCAGGCCGATCAGCACGCCCATGGCCTCGACCTTGCCGCGGCCGCTGAGGAACAGCGTCGCCGAACCGAAGGCCGCGGCGATGAAATAGTAGAACAGGACGACCTGGCGCTGGGAGAATCCGAGTTCCTGCAGCCGGAAATGCAGATGCGAACGGTCGCCGGCCGCGGGCGAGCGCCGGAGCCAGAGGCGGCGGACGATGACGAAGGCGGCGTCGATGAGCGGCAGGCCGAGCACCAGGAGCGCCGTCGCGATCTTGCCGCCGGAGATGATGGCCAGGACGCCGAGCAGGAATCCGGCCAGGGTCGAGCCGCCCTCGCCGAGGAAGATGCGCGCCGGCTGGAAATTGAACAGCAGGAACCCGAGGAAGACGCCGGCGACGGCGAAGGCCAGCAGGGCCGTGTCCGGCTGCGCGACCTCCTTCATCAGGCTGACC
The DNA here is from genome assembly GCA_037916955.1 of Acutalibacteraceae bacterium. Classification (GTDB taxonomy): domain Bacteria; phylum Patescibacteriota; class Patescibacteriia; order SG8-24; family SG8-24; genus JBAIWZ01. Next base: position 1,590 of record JBAIWZ010000022.1, read on the forward strand.
GCCGCGATGACCAGGGCGCCGATGGCGGTGACGCCGGAGACCAGGCCGTCGACCCCGTCGAGGAACTTGGTGGTATAGGTCATGCCCAGGAGCCAGAGCAGGGTGAACCCGTCGGCCAGGAACGTGACCCGGTACGGGATGCCCTGCCACCAGAGCACGGTCGCGGCCAGGCGGTCAAGGTAGAGCTGGCCGCCCAGCGGGTTGGTGACGTATTTGACGCCGATGCCGCTCGCGATGATGACGAGGGCCGCGAGCGCGGGCCAGAGAAGCTGCTGCGCCGGCTTGAGGTTGTATTTGTCGTCGAGCAGGCCGCCGAAGACCAGCAGGAAGGACGCGGCGACGATGCCGGCCAGGTATTTGGCGTGGATGTGCGCGCCGGGCAGCCGGTCGAAGGCGACCGCGGCCAGGACGGCGACGGCCAGACCGGCGAAGATCGCCAGCCCGCCGAGGAGAGGAACGGTGCGGCCGTGAAGCTTGCGGACGGCGTCGGGCTTGTCGACCACGCCGAAACCGGCGGCGAGCCGCGCGACGGCCGGCGCGGCCAGAGCGCAGCCGGCGCAGGCGATCAACGTGATCAGAAAATAAGCCATAGTTCCCTAATAAACTATCACTTGCCACCCCGCTCGGCAACCGCCCCGAATTCAGTTTGAAATCCAACTTATGACGGATCGTCCGCCAGGACACCCTGCGAAAAGAATCCTTGAGTCTACTCGCTCGGCCAGCCGCCGCTTGGCGGCGGCCTCGCAGGCCGAGCGAAGCCAAAGTGAATCTCAATGGGCGGCGCCGCGAACGGGTCCGATACGAGGACGCTTTCCGACGTTGGTTTGAATGAATATGTCAAAATTGCCTGGGGTAATCTTCGAGTGCGCGTCCGAGTGTTGGACCCGTGAGGAGGCGCCGCGTGCGAAAGCGCCCTTAATATAACGAATTAAACAAAAAGAAAAGGGCGCGCCATGAAGCCATGGCGCGCCCGGTGATGCGGAACGCGAACTTACTCGATCTCCTCGAGCGCCTTGATCGTCAGGCTGACGATCTCGTCGGTGTCGAGGGCCGTCGACTCGGCGTACGGGTTGCCCCGGAAGCCGTTGCCGAAGGCGGTGCGGTACTCGGCCAGGTAGAGCGCCTGGACGACCTCGCCCGTGATGCTCACGAACGACTGGTGGCCGATGCGGTCGAGACCGCGGGCCTGCTCGTCGGTGAGCTTCACGCCCTTCCGGCGCAGATCGGCCTCGCGGATCGCCCGCGCCACGCGGCAGAGCTCGATGCCCTTGGTGGCGATGACGAACCGTCCGTCCGACCGGAACTGGATGGTGATGTCGGCCTTGGGCCGGGCGTTGAGGTCGCGGTGCGGCCGGCGGTCGCGGGGACCCTCGTTGCCGAGGCGGGTCACGGGGCCGAAGCGCGAGGAATCGGACTGGCCGACGGCCAGAACGATCGAACGCCCGACGGTCACGCCCTCCACCTGACGGCAGTGGGTCGCGTGGATCATCCGCGTGCGGCGCCCGTAGTCCTCGACGCCGAGGCGCCACTCGGACTCCATCGCTTCCAGTCCCTGCTCCGCCGCCGTCCGGAAGGCCTCCGCCGTGATGGCGGCGTCAGCCTCCTCTTCGGCGTCGACCGCCAGCCCGGTGGCCAGCTTGAGGACGCCGTGGATGACGGCGTCGACCAGGAACAGGTCGCGGTGGTCGTCGACGCTCAGCGGCTTCTCGGCTTCGTTGGTCAGCGAGGCCAGCCGGGCCTCGATGCCGCTGAAGGCCGTGTCGGCCAGCTCGACCACGACCTGCGGCCGGTCCCGATGGATCAGGTTCCAGCCGAGGATCATGTTGCGCAGGTGGCGCGGCGTGTGCGGCGTGACGCTCTGGCCCAGCTTCCGGTCGCGCACGATGTCGCGGCCCGACAGGTCGTTGCCCGAGATGATGCCGACGAGCGGCAGCAGGTGCGGGGCGATCTTGTCGAGCTCGGCGTAGTGCGCGAGCAGGTCGAGGCTGGAGAGCGAGTTGCGCCCGTTGTCCGGGCCGCGGTCGTGCTGGTCCAGCTGGCCGCCGCCGCAGTCGACGAACAGGTAGCCGGCGTTCTCGATGGCCTCGGGGTCGAGGCTCGGGACGTCGGTCCAGTCGCACTTGCGGAGCGGGCCGGCCGGGATGAACTTGAGCGAGGGCGCGTCCGTCACGTTGAGCCGGTCGCGGACCTGCTCGTAGCGGCGGATGAGCCAGACCATGAACAGGACCTCGAGATCGGGAGAGAGATGCAGGACCAGGGTGTGCTTCATCACGTTCTTCATCGTCAGCTCCTTGGGCCAAAAAGCCCTCCGGCCGATGCCGGCGCGTGGTTGTGGGAAGCGCGCCCCATGCGCGCGTCCCGGTTCGCGTCAGTTGTCAAAGCGTCCGCCTCGGCAAGAATTCCGCCTTAACGGACCTGGAACTGTAGCATAAAAACGCCAAAATGTCAATCCTGCGCCCGGCGCCTCCCGGCGGAAACTATTTTTGCGGTTTTCAGCCAAAAAACCGGCCTGCCAGGCCGGTTTTCCCTTAAGCTTATCCATCAAAGCCGCTGCGCCTTCTCCACCGTGATCGTGCCGCCGGCCTCGAAGACCACCCTGTCGCGGCGGCCGAGCTTCCCCTGCAGCAGCGCGTCGGCGATGACGTTGTCGACCCGGTCCTGGATGGCCCGCCGGAGCGGGCGGGCGCCGAAGATCGGGTCATAGCCGGCCTTGGCCAGCTCCCTCACGGCCTCTTCCGTCGCCTCGAAAATGACGCCCTTGGCTTCGAGCCGCTTGGCCACCTTGGTCAGCATCAGCCGGGCGATCTGGACGATCTCCTCCTCGCCGAGCGGCGTGAAGACGATGATGTCGTCGAAACGGTTGAGGAATTCCGGCCGATAGTACTGGCGGAGCTGGGTGCTGACCAGCTGCTCCTTGATCTGGGGGATCGGCGTATTCTTGCGGATCTCGTCCTGGATGAACTGGGCGCCGGCGTTCGAGGTGGCGATCAGGATGACGTTGGTGAAGTCGATCGTCCGACCGACGTTGTCCGTCAGGCGGCCGTCGTCCATGACCTGGAGGAAGACGGTCAGGATGTCCGGATGGGCCTTCTCGACCTCGTCGAGGAGCAGGAGCGTGAAGGGCTGTTTGCGGATCGCCTCGGTCAGGATGCCGCCGGCCTGCGCTCCGGCCGGTTCGCCGATCAGCTTGTAGAGCGACTGCTTGTCCTGGTACTCGGACATGTCCAGGCGGATCATCAGGTCCTCGCTGCCGAAATAGGCGTCGGCCAGGGTCTTGGCCAGCTCGGTCTTGCCGACGCCGGTCGGACCGAGGAAGAGGAAGTTGGCGATCGGCCGGCTCTGCTCGCGCAGTTCGGCCCGGGCGCGGCGCATGGCCGCGGCCACGGCCCGGACGGCCTGGTCCTGGCCGACGATCCGCCCGTGCATCCGCTGTTCGAGTTCGAGCAGCTTGTGCGACTCCTCGGTGGTCAGGGTCTTGAGCGGGATATTGGTCTTCTCGGCGACGACCTCGGCGATGTCATCCCTGCTGACCGTCGCGTTCTCCCCTTTCTTGTTGCGGACGGCGGTGGCCGCCTCCTTGGCGATCTGGATGGCCTTCTCCGGCAGGAACTGCTCGTGCACGTAGCGGTCGGTCAGCCGCACCGCGGCGTCGACGGCGTCGTAGGAAAAATAGACGTTGTTGGCGTACTCGATGCCGCCGGCCTTGGCCTCCAGGATGCGGATGGCCTCGTTCGGCTCGACCTCGGGGATGTCCACCTTGACCAGGGCGCGGCCGAGCGGCGTGCTCTCCAGCGCTCCGGTGTATTCGCGCGGCGTGGCGGTGCAGATGGCGAAAAAGTAGCCGCGCGACAGCTCGGTGGCGAAGACCTGCGACAGGTCGAGGCTCTCGCCGCTGCCCGCGCTGATGCCGACCATGGCCGAAGCGTCGGGGACGACCAGGACGATGTTGCCGGCGCGGGCCACCTCATAAAGCGCGTTCAGGAGGCGTTCCTGGGCCTCGGCGGCGTTGGCGCCGGAGATGATCTGGGCGATGTTCAGGCTGACCAGGCGCCGGTCCTGCAGGATCTTCGGCACGTCCTCCTCGACCATGCGCTGGGCGATGCCTTCAATGATGGCGCCCTTGCCGACGCCCGGCTCGCCGACCAGCACCACGCTGCGGCGGCCGCCCTCGATCGCCCGGAACACGGATTCGAACTCGCGGTCGCGGCCGATGACCGGCGCGAAGTGGCCGTAGCCCGCGGCGATGGTCAGGTCGCGGCTCATCCGGTCGAGGTAGGGCGTGGCCACGGCGGTCATCGAGCGGTTCATCGTCGATTTCGGCTTGAGCTTGGCGGCCGAGGAGAAGCGGCTGTACCGGCGACGCAGCAGGTCCTGGACCCGGATCCAGGCGACGACGTTCTCCACCTTCTGGGTGTCCGCGTCCAGGTCGAACAAGAGTTCCTGGAGGCGGTCGTCGGCGCGGATGCCGCAGACGAACAATTCGGTGACGTCGACGACCGGCAATTTCTGTTCGTAGGCCTCGATGTAGGCGCCGATCAGCGCCGACCGGACCTTGTCCGACAGCGCCGTGCCGGCGGTCGCGGCCGCCGACGACTGGACCACCAGGCGGCTGAGCTTGTCCTGGAACTTCTCGTAGCGCAGACCGAGCCGTCCGAAGATCACGGCGATCTTGACCGTCGACAGCAGGGTGGCGAAAACGTGGGTCGGTTCGACCTCGGCCTGCTTGAGCCGACGCGCCAGCAGGTAGGCCTTGTCCACGGCCTTGAGCGTCTCGTTCCCGAAGGCCCGCGAGACGTCGATGCGGTTGCGGCGCGGGATCTTATGGATCGATTGCCAGAAGTCTTCCGGAACGGGCGGCGCGGCGAGTTCGCCTTCCTTCCGCTGGCCGTAGGCCCGCTGGCGGACGAACTCCCGGCGCGAGGCGGCGACCACGCGGCGATAATAAAGGAAACACAGACAGATCAGGCCGGCCCAGAAACCGAGCAGGTTCCGGTGCGGCTCAAGCCAGAAGGATGCGGTCAGCGCCGCCTTGGGATCGATGGACTGGGCCAGCAGGGCGAGCAGGGCCAGTCCGCCGAGGCCGGCCAAGAGCGCGATGATGTTGACCAGGAAATCGATGACCCGCTTGATCGCGGAGACCGTGATGAAGAAAGCGTCGACGCGGCGGCCCCAGTACAGGAAAAGCCGGTTGTGGATCAGGCCCCAACCGTAACCGTGGCAGACCCGGCAGGTCCGGAAGCCCTCGATGCCGCTGCCGTGGCAGCGTGGACAGACGTTGATGACCGGTAGTTGCTTGGCGTCGCTCATGGCCGGGCGGTCTTTATCACGCCGATGAACTGTACGAAAAAGTTGTAGCCGATGAACACCGGGATCGCCAGCCAGGCCAGGAACAGGGCGAGCATGATGACGCTCAGGACCAGGAGCACGACGGAGTAATAGAGCATCATCGCCAGCCTCATGAAGAAACTGATGATCCGGCCGGCGATGTCATATTGGCCGAACATCGGCTTGAACAGGTTCTTGAGCCAATGCCGGACGCCGAAGCTCCGGGCGGCGTTGCCGACCGTTCCGGCGCAGTAGGCTCCGGCCCTGGCCATCCCCTGCGTATACCACCAGACCGGGAAATAGAGCACTGACAAGGCCAGGTCCACCGCCAGGTACTTTACGGCCAGAAGCGTGTTAGATCTGAGCATATGGGCGCTATTACATAATTGTACCAGATTAGGCGCCGCTTCTAAAGCTGGTTCAGCTACAAAAAAGCCGGGCCCAAAGCCCGGTCGCCGGTCCCGCGAGCTTAACGGATGGCCACCGGCCCGGCCGCGGCCTGCAGGTAATCGACCGACTGGACGGGAACGAATCCCAGTCCCCTGACCTGATCCTCGACGTTCTGCATGGATTGCCGCCCCAGGAGGTCCATGTCCAGCTTCTTGCGCTGCTCCTCGAGGTCGCTCACCCGGCGCTCCAGGGTCCGGATGGTGAAGCCGTTGGCGGCGGCCTGGTTGTTCATGGCCAGGTAGCCGACGAACAGCAAGACCGTGCCGGCGATGAGCAGGATGTTGAGCACGCGCAGGTCCCAAACCAGCCGGCGCGCGCCCGCTTGCTGCGGCGCCAGACTGTCGCCTTTGTTTTGGAAATATTTGACCATGCTTTTGTTTACCGTTTCGTTTTGAGCGCGAGGCGCAGCTTGGCGCTTCTGGCGCGCGGGTTGGTCCCGATCTCGTCGGGTCCGGCCTCGATCGGCCGGCGCGTTATCACTTGGAAGGTCCCTTCGGCTTCGCGTTCCTTGAAGAACCTTTTGACGATGCGGTCCTCAAGCGAGTGGAAGGAGATGACCGCGAGCCGCCCGCCGTCGGCCAGGACGCGCGTCAGGGCCGGCAGGGCCGCCTCGAGGCTGCCCAGCTCGTCGTTGACGGCGATCCGCAGGGCCTGGAAGACGCGGGTGGCGAAATGCAGCTTGCCCCGGCGGTAGAAGCCGGGCACCGCGGCCGCGATGATCTCGACCAGCGCGAAGGTGGTCAGGATCCGCTCCTGGCGGCGGGCGCGCACTATCGCCTCGGCGATGCGCCGGGCGTATCGCTCCTCGCCGAACCGCACGAATATCCCCGTCAGGTCGTCGGCGCTCCAGCCGTTGACGATCTCCGCCGCCGTCCGCTCCTGTCCGCGGTCGTAACGCATGTCCAGGGGACCGTCGAAACGGAAGCTGAAACCCCGCGCGGGATCGTCGATCTCCATCGACGAGAATCCGAGGTCCAGAAGCGCCGCGTGAACCGGCCCGAAGTCGTGGGTTAGGAGGACCCGCTCGACGTCTTTATAGTTCGTGCGGACAAGCATGGCGCGCGAACCGAAACGTTCGAGTCTGCTCCGGGCCGCTTCAAGCGCCGCTTCATCCAGATCCATTCCGAGCAGCTTTCCGTCGGGCGCCGTCCGTTCGAGGATGGCGGCCGCGTGGCCGCCGGCGCCGACAGTGCAGTCGATGGCGTTTTCGTTCGCCTGAAGGGCTAGGCCTTCGATGGTTTCTTTCAAAAGAACGGGCAAGTGGCGCTGAGCCGGATCGGCCATAACCGGCGGCCCTACACCCCGAGCTCACCGAGCTTCTCGGCGATATCGGTCGAGTTCTTCTCGGTCTCGGTCTTGTACTTTTCCCAGGCCGCCGTGTCCCAGATCTCCAGCCGGTTGTAGAGGCCGGCGACCACCGTCTCCTTGGCGATGCCGGCGTAGCGGCGCAGGTACTCGGGCAGGACGACGCGGCCCTGGGCGTCGATGTCGACGTCCATGGCGCCCGCGAGCATCAGGCGGGCGAAGGCGCGGGAGTTGGCCTGGCTGAACGGCAGCGCAGACAGCCGTTCAGCCAGCTTTTTCCACTCCTCTCGCGTATAAACGAACAGGCAGCTGTCGAGACCGCGGGTGACTACCGCGCCTTTGACGAGCTGCCGCCGAAATTTCACCGGGATGGCCAACCGGCCTTTTTCGTCGACCGTGTGCTGGTATTCTCCGATGAACATCGTCGCGTCATTAGGGGTGGCTGTGGAAAAAATTCAGGGGGGGAACCGCCTTATTTTGGGCAGATCCGCTTGGCTCCGTCTGAGCCTATTTTTCCCCACTTATCCCCACTTACCTCCACCTATCTTCAATATACACCAAAATCCCCCACGCCTCAACATGGCGGTCAAGGGCGAAACAGGCGGCCAATAGCACTCCCCTGGCGCGTCCCAAGACGTAAAAATATTCCGAGATCAATATCGCGATCGCCAAAAAAACCAAAAAATTTTTTAAGCGCGCGCTGGTGCGGCGCAGATCCGTTAAATAAAAAAACTCCGCGTGATGCGGAGCTCGCTCAGCGCGCCGTGAACCAGCGCGCGAAGTCCTCATAGAAGCCTTTGACGTCGGAGCGGTGACGCGCCAGTTCCTCGGGCGTCATCTCGGCCAGCGTCAGGACGCTGCCGTCCGGGATGAACAGGCGCCACAGGGGCGACTTGGCCTGGGACAGATCCGCCCCGCGCACGGCAGGGGCGAGCGTTCCCCAAGCCTGCCGGACGAAAAGTTTCGGATCGCCGGCGTCGACGGCGCAGGCCAGCGCGTCCTCGAAGCGGCAGCGCCGCTGCGCCGCCGACCTCCAGGGCGCCATCAGCCGGAGGTAACCCTCGAGGCCGATCTGCCTGTTGACCCACTTCACGTTGATGCCGGGGAAACCTCCCAGGATATCGACGTGAAAAGCGGAATCGATGACCATGACCGGCTCGCCGAGCCGGGCGAAGGCCCAGCGGGCCTTTTCGCGGGCGACCTCGGCCGCGGTCTCGGCCTGAAGCTCGGGGATGTCCAAAAAATGCTGGACGAGCTCGATGCCGAACGGCGCCATGGCCTTCGCGGCGCCGGACACCTTGTTGGCGTTGGTGGTGGCGAACAGCAGTTTCATCACCGCCTCCTTGGATCAAAAGAACGCCGCCACTATAACGCGGCGGCGTCCGACGGGCAAGCGGTTCAGCGGACGAACAGCCAATACCAGAGCAGGCCGGCGAAGGCGGCCTGAAAGATCAGGCCGATGGCGGTCGGCAGGCGGACGCGGAAATAATTATGGATGCGGTGATGGAAACGCCGGTGCGCGCCGAAAAGCGTCCGGCCGGCGACCTTCTCGATCCCCCACATCACGTCCGGCACGGTCGCGCCGACGGCGGCCGCCAGGACGTTCCATTCGACGCCGCGGGACAGGAACAGCCAGGCCAGGACGCCGGCCAGCATCAGCCCGTCGATCCCGGCCACCAGTCCGAAACGGACGACCTCGTTCCCCTTCTTGGTCCATTCGCCGACCGCCTCGTCGCCGTGCGGGATGAGATCGACGAGGTAGTGGGACAGCCAGCCGATAGCGAAAGCGGCCGGCGGCGAAGCGACCGGCGCGGCCAGGGCGGCCCCGGCGGCGGCGTGGGCGATCAGGAACATAGGCGGGAGGGCGTCATTCGACGGTCAGATCATGTAAAAGACGTGATGGAGCATGAAGATGCCGAACAGGACCAGGTTGGCGAGCGCGCTCAGGCCGATGAACCACTTGTGCCAGGCCGCGAGCCGGGCGCGCGGCAGCGACATGAGAAGCAGCAGGTACCAATAAGGCAGGACGTCGCTCAGGTAACGCGGGCCGAACTGCCAGAAGCCGGTGGTGAAGTAGGTCAGGAAGACGATCAGGCAGCCGGCCGTGGCGACCGCCGCCCCGATGAACTCGGGCGAGCGCTTCCTGGCGCCGAGGGCCAGGAGGAAGAACGGCGAAAGGATGAAGACGCTGACGCCGTAGGGATTGACGACCGGCAGCCAGCCCCGGAGCAGATCGGGCAGGGCCAGGAAATAGTAATAAAAATTGCGAGGCACGTTGACCAGGTTGAACAGGCCGTACCGGGCCACGACCAGGGCCTCGCGGTGGCCCGGCTGCAGCCAGTGGTGGGCGTGTCCGGTATCGAACCAGCCGCCGAAACGCAGGTGATTGTAGAGCAGGGTCAGGAAAACGGCGATGGCGGCCGGAACGGCCAGCTGGACGAGGCGCCGGAGCTTGGCGCGGCGGGTGCCGGGCCGGAGAAATTCCAGGATGAAGAAAAAGATCGTCGCCAGACCGGCGGTCAGTCGGGCGAGCCAGGCCAGCCCCGCGAAGATCCCGACGGCCCAGGGCCGGTTCGGGCCGGCCGATTCGGAGAGCGCGGCCATCACGCAGAGGACGGCGAAGGCGTCGCCGACGAACCAGGGGCCGTTCTGGAACAGGATGCCGACCATCACCGAGGCGAAACAGAAAGCGAAGGCCAGCCAGACCGAATCCGTCTCGCCGAAGCCGCGCCGGCGGGCGAGGCGGAAGGCCAGGATGGCGATGAAGCCGGCGGCCAGGAGCTGGGCCGAGTACTGCACGGTGTCGAGGTCGACGAACGCCAGGAGCGGGATCATGGCGACTGCGGGCAGCGGCTCCAGCGGCCAGTAGTACTTGCCGTCCAGGCGGACGATGTCCATGGGTCCGACCTTGGCGATGCGCTCGGCCGGGATGTCCAGGCGGCCGTGAACGAAGGACTCCGCCAGCCAGGCGAAATGCTGGTGGTTGGAGACCATGATCCCGTTGAAGAGCACGACGAAAAAGACGCCGATGAAGACCAGCACCAGGGCCAGGATCTTTTCACGATCGAGCTTCATGACAGGAAGCGACGCGAGCGGCGCCGACGGTGATAGGCTATGGCGAAACGGTGGGCCTCGTCGCGCAGATGCTGCAGGAGCGGACGGAACGCCGCGACCAGGCGGGCCAGTTCGTAGTCGCCTTTATCATACACCAACTCGTCCTTTTTGCGGTCGAGGCCCTTGGCCATGCCGACGAGCGGAATGTGCAGGCCGCGCGACTCCAGGACGCGCCCGGCGGCGTTGACCTGGCCCGCGCCGCCGTCGATCAGGATCAGGTCCGGCAGGGGCCAGCGGTCCGTCCCCCGCCCCAGGATCGCCGGCCCGTAGCCGGCGAAACGCCGCGACAGCACTTCGGCCATCATCGCCGTGTCGTTGCTCCCCTCGACGGTCTTGATCAGGTAGCGCCGGTACTCGCTCTTCCGCGGCCGGCCGTCGACGAAGACGACCTGGCTGCCGACGGCGTCCTGGCCGGAGATGTTGGAGATGTCGTAGCCTTCGATCCGGCCGAAGAGGTCGATGAATTCCTCGAGCTTCACGTCCTCGCGCTTGAGCACCGCGATGTCCTGGATGTGGCCGAGGCTGCGCAGCCGGTCGCGCAGCGCCGCCGCCTCCTCGAAGCGCTCCGCCGCCACCGCCCGCTTCATCTGGCGTTCCAGGTCGCGGATGATGCCGCGGCGTCCGCCCTCGAAGAACCGCATCAGCTGGCGGATGATCCGCTGATACGCGGCCGGCGTGATCTCGCCGGTGCAGACGCCGGGGCACAGTCCGAGATGGCGATAGAAGCACGGCCGGCCCTTGTCCGGCTTGCAGAGCGTCCAGGGGAAGCTCGGGCGCAGGGCATCGAGCGCGGCCTGGACCGAGTAGGCCGAACGGAACGGGCCGTAGGTCTTCAGGAAGCGGCTCTTGGGGACGCGGGCCAGCTCCTGACCGCGGATCAGGACCGGTTTCGGATAGTCTTCGCGGGTGAAGGCCAGGTGGATGAAGCTCTTGTCGTCCTTTTCCATGACGTTGAAGGGCGGCTGGCGCTTCTTGATCAGCTTGGCCTCGAGGATCAGGGCCTCGATGGCGGTCGGCGTCTCGATGTAGTCGATCCGGCCGATGCGGCTGACCATCCGGGCGATGCGCTCGTCGGCGGGACGGACGAAATAACTGGAAACGCGCGTCCGGAGCGAGGTGGCCTTGCCGATATACAAAAGCCTGCCGTTCGCGTCCTTCATCAGGTAGACGCCGGGCGACGGCGGCAGCGAGCCGTTCTTGATCTTGATGTGCTCGGGAATGGACATGGCTGTGGCGGGCCGGGCCCGCGGCAGGACAATATTTTCACAAACCGGCCGGTCGGGCAACCCTCGGCAGGGCCGCGGGAACGGTCCGGATAAGCCGCATTTAAGGCGGAAACCGGTGCCCGGCAGGCGCCGAGTCCGCCCATTGACAATTCAGGCATTTTAAGCTAATGTCAGCGGTCCCTCTTTGCCGATGCAGGAGGCAGTCATGGATCTTTTGACATCGCTACCGAACGGCACGCTGTTACCGGCCGTTGCCTGCTCGGCGGCGGCCCTGCTCTTGATCGCGGTCGCCGCGCTTCGCGCGCGGAGCCGCCGCAACCGCCTCGAACAGACCAAGCGGCGGTGCCGCGAGCTGGTCCAGACGGCCCGGCGCGCGGCCTACTGCAAATCGACCGAGGAAGCCAAACGCCTGCCCGGCCTGATCAAGCTGATCACCAGCCTGGCCGAAAAAGGCGGCTTCGAACTCTGGGAGGTCGGCGCCAGCAAGACGCATTTCGCGCGGCTGCTGGCCGTGGCCGGCGACCAGGCGAAGAAGGCCTCCGGTACCCCGGACCAGCCGGATCCGAGGCGCTTCGCGGCCGATCCGGCCGGGCGCGGAACGTTCCGCCAGCCGGCCGCCGGGATCGAACTGCCTGACGAACCGGACCTGCCCGAGCTGACGCCCGGCGCCATCGTGCCGCCGTACGTCCCCGACGCCGCGGAACTGCCCTGCGAGACCGAAGCGCTCCCGGAGGCCGACGATCAGGTGCTCTGTCTGGTCAGCGTGACCGCCGAGCAGATCGATAACTGGCGCCGGAACGCCGTCGACCTGCCGGACGAACCGGCCTCGAAGATCATCATCGAGCTCGGCGACGGCAGGGAGATCAGCGCCAAAAGCCTGCTGGCCGGTTCGGCAACGGACGAAGATGATGACCTGAAGAAGTTCGATCTGATCTTCGACAGCATCATCAGCAAATCCTAGGAAGCGGACGCGCCTCGCGCCCGCTTTTTTTATTGCCGCGGGCGGTCCTCAGCCCAGCGCCCGCTTCAGATACTTGGCGGTGTGCGTGTCGGCGTACTTGGCGACCTCTTCGGGCGTGCCTTCGGCGACGACGCGGCCGCCGCCGTTGCCGCCCTCGGGACCGAGGTCGATGAGATAATCGGCGGTCTTGATGACGTCGAGGTTGTGTTCGATGACCACGACCGAATTCCCCTTCTCCACCAGCGCCTGCAGGACCTGGAGCAGCCGGCGGATATCCTCGAAGTGCAGGCCGGTCGTCGGCTCGTCGAGCAGGTACAGCGTCCGGCCGCCGGCGCGCTTGGACAGTTCGAAGGCCAGCTTGACGCGCTGGGCCTCGCCGCCCGACAGGGTCGTCGCCGACTGGCCGAGCTCGAGGTAGCCCAGGCCGACCTGGTTCAGGACGGACAGCTTGTCATGGACGAACGGGATGTCGGCGAAGAACTCGTCGGCCTCGGCCACGGTCATGGTCAGGACGTCGTGGATGCTCTTGCCGCGGAATTTGACCTCGAGCGTCTCGCGGTCGAAACGCCGGCCGCGGCAGACGTCGCAGGTGACGTAGACCGTCGGCAGGAAGTGCATCTCGATGCCGATGGTGCCGTTGCCCTCGCAGTTCTCGCAGCGCCCGCCCGGCACGTTGAAGCTGAACCGGCCCGGCCGGTAGCCGCGCAGGCGCGCTTCCTCGGTCGAGGCGAACAGGTCGCGGATGTGGGCGAAAGCGCCGGTGTAGGTCGCCGGGTTGGAGCGCGGCGTGCGGCCGATCGCCGACTGGTCGACCATGACCACCCGGTCGATGTATTCGGCGCCGAGAATGGTCTTGTGCCTGCCGACCTGGTAGGCCGTGCCGTTCAGCTTGTTCGACAGCGAGTTGTGCAGGATCTCGTTGATCAGCGTGCTCTTGCCCGAACCCGAGACGCCGGTGACGCAGACGAAGCGGCGCAGCGGGATCTCGACGTCGATGTTCTTGAGGTTGTTCTCGGCGGCGCCGACGATCTTCAGCCGGTCGCGGCTCTTGGTCCGGCGGACGGCCGGCACGCTGACCTTGCGTTTGCCGGTCAGGTACTGGACCGTCAGCGACTCGGTCTGGTCGAA
>JBAIWZ010000023.1:0-4801 GCA_037916955.1 Acutalibacteraceae bacterium
GGCCGCGATGTCGCCGCTGGCCAGGCTGACGACGCCCGTGCCGGCCGTCGCCGTGATCGTTCCGGCGCCGCAGGATCCGGACAGGTTGTTGGGCGTGGCCACGACGAGACCCGCCGGCAGGCTGTCGCTGAAGGCGACGCCGGTCAGGCCGGTCGCGGAGTTAGGGTTGGTTATGGTGAAGGTGAGCGAAGTGGTGGCGTTCAAGGCTATGCTCGCCGCGCCGAAGGCCTTGGTGAAATCCGGCGGCACCACGACGATGACGTTATCCGAGGCCGCGGCGCCGTCGCCGCCCTCGTTCGAGGCCACGACGCCGGTGGTGTTGGTGTAATCGCCGGCCGCCGCGCCGGTGACGTTGACGCTGAAGGTGCACGACGCGCCCGCGGCCAGGGTTTCGTTGGCCAGGGAGATCAGGTCCGTTCCGAAAGCGGCCGTGATCGCGCCGCCGCAGGTGTCGCCGACGCCGCCGCCAGCCGCGATGACCAGGCCGGCCGGCAGCGAATCCGTGAAGCCGACGCCGGTCAGCGTCGTACCGACATTGGGGTTGGCGATGTCGAAGGTCAGCAGGGTGGCGCCGTTCAGCGGAATATTAGGGGCGGCGAACCCTTTGCTCAGGGTCGGCGGATCGACGACCGTCAGGTCGGCCGAAGCCGTGCCGCTGGATCCGCCCTCCGTGGAACTGATGACCCCGGTCGTGTTGCTCTTCAGGCCGGCGGTCGTACCGACGACGTCGACGCTGAAGATGCAGGACGCGGCGGCGGGAATCGAGCCTCCGGCGAGGCTGATCAGGTCCGTGCCGTCGGCCGCGGTGATCACGGCGCCGCCGCCGCAGGAGCCGGCCAGGTTGTTGGGCGTGGCCACCAGGAGTCCGGCCGGCAGGGTGTCGGTGAAGGCGACGCCGGTCAGCGCCGTTGCCGCGTTGGGATTGTCGATGGTGAAGGTCAGCGAGGCGGTGCCGTTCAGCGCGATGCTGGCGGCGCCGAAGGCCTTGGCGATCGTCGGCGGCTCGACGACCGTGATGCTGGCCGAGGCCGTGCCGCCCGTGCCGCCTTCGGTCGAACCGACCGCGCCGGTCGTGTTGTTCTTGACCCCCGCGGTCGTGCCGGTGACGTCGACGCGGACGGTGCAGGTGGCGGTGCCCGCGATATTGCCGCCGGATAAGCTGATCGTGTCAGTGCCGGCGGTCGCCGTGACGCTGCCGGCACAGTTGTTGGTCAGGCCGTTCGGGGTGGCGATGACCAGACCTGCGGGAAGAGTATCGGTGAAGCCGACCCCGTTGATGGCCGCGGCGTTGGGGTTGGTCACGGCTATGGCCAGCGTCGTCTGCGCATTCAGGGCGACGGTCGCCGCGCCGAAATTCTTGGCGATGGTCGGCGGCTCGTACACGATCAGCGTGTCATTGCCGTCCGAACTGGAGCCGCCTTCGGTCGAGACCGCCTGGACGGTATTGTTCTTGATGCCGACCGTCGTCGGCCTGAGGTTGACGCCGAGCGAACACCCGGTGCCGCCCGCGATGGCGACCCCGGACAGACTGACGGTCCCTGAACCGGCAACCGCGGTCAGGACGCCGCCGCAGAGATTCCAGGCGCCGTTCGGCGTGTCCACGACCAGGCCCGCCGGCAGGGCGTCGGTGAAGCCGATCCCCGAGAGCGTCACGCCGGCCGAGTTCGGATTGATGATCGTGAAATCGAGAGTGATCAGGTCGCCGACCACTGCCGCGTGCGGGCTGAAGTTCTTGGATATGGTCGGAGGGGCGATCACGCGGACGTCGGCCGAAGCCGTGCCCGCGCTGGCGCCGCTCTGCAAGGCGGTGATGTGGCCGGTGACATTGCTCTTCAGGCCGACGTTCGTCCCGGTGACGTCGACGGCGAAGGTGCAGGAGGCGCCGGCGGCGAGCGTCTGGCTGGTGAGGGAGATCGCTCCCGATCCGGCTGCCGCGGTGACCGCGCCGGTGCAGGTGCCGCTCAGGCCGTTGGGCGTCGCGACGACCAGGCCGGCCGGCCGGGTGTCGGAGAAATTGATGCCGGTGAGCGAGTTGACGGTGTTGGGATTGGCGACGGTGAACGTCAGGCTGGTGGAGCCGCCGAGCGGGATCGTCGGAGCGCCGAAGGCCTTCGCCAGGGTCGGCGGCGCCATGACCTCGAGGTCGGCCGCGGCCGTGCCTCCGCCGGCGCCGCTCTCGTTGGCGGTGATGCTGCCGGTGACGTTATTCTGCACGCCCGCGGTGACCCCCGCGACCTCCACGACGAGGGTGCAGGAGGCGCCGGCGGCGAGCGTCTGGCCGGAAAGCGAAATGGTGTCTGTTCCGGCGGTCGCCGTGACCGTGCCGGTGCAGTCGCCGCTCAGGCCGTTGGGCGTGGCGATGATCAGGCCGGCCGGCAGGACGTCGGTGAAATTGACGCCGGTGAGCGAGTTCACGGTGTTGGGATTGTCCGCGGTGAAAGTCAGGGTCGTCGTCCCGCCCACCTGGACCGTGGCCGCGCCGAAGGACTTCGCCAAGGTCGGCGGCGCCATGACCTCGAGGTCGGCCGAGGCCGTGCCCGCGTTGACGCCGCTCTCGGTCGCGGTGATGTCGCCGGTGACGTTATGCTTCACGCCCGCGGTCGTCCCCGTCACATTGACGATGACGGTGCAGGAACCGGCGGGGGCGATGGTTTCGCCGCCAAGAGAGATGACGCTTGCGCCCGGGCTGGCGCCGACGACCCCCGCACAGGTGCCGCCGAGGCCGTTCGGCGTGGCCACGACCAGGCCGGCCGGCAGGGTGTCGGAGAAATTGACGCCGGTGAGCGTGACGGTCGTATTGGGGTTGCCCGGAGTGAAGGTCAGCGTGGTCGTGCCTCCCACCGGAACGGTGGCCGCGCCAAAAGCCTTCATCAGGCTGGGCGGCCCGACGACGGTGACATCTGCGGCGGCCGTGCCTCCGCCCGCGCCGCTCTCGTTGGCGGTGACGCTGCCGGTGACGTTGTTCTTCACGCCGGCAACGGTGCCGGTCACGTCGACGCTGAAAGTGCAGGAGCCGGCCGCGGCGATGGAACCGCTGGCGAGGCTGAATACGCCCGTTCCGCCGGTCGCGGTGAAGACCGCCGAGCCGCCGCAGGAGCCGGTCATGTGTTCGGGCGTGGCGATGACCAGGCCGGCGGGCAGGGTGTCGGTGAAGGCGACGCCGGTGAGGTCGACCGTCGCGTTGGGATTGGTGATCGTGAACGTGAGCGAGGTGGCGGTGCCGATCGGGACCGAGGCCGCGCCGAACACTTTGGCGATCGTCGGCGGGGCTACGACCGTGACGTCGGCGCTCCCGGGCGCGCTGGCGGCCGTCTCGTTCGACGTCACGACCACGCTGTTGCTCTGGACTCCACCGGAGATGCCCGTCACGTCCACGTCGGCCTCGCAGCTCGCTCCGGCGGCCAGCGTGGCGTTGGTCAGATCGAAATGACCTTCCCCGCTGACGCCGATCTCGGCGCCGCCGAGGCAGTCGCTGTTCAGGTTCTGGGGCGAGGCCACGACCAGGCCGGCCGGGAAAGTGTCGGTGAAGCTGACCCCGGTCAGATCAAAGACATTGGGGTTGGTGATGACCACCCGCAGCGTGGTCACGCCGTTGACCGGGATGCTGGCGGCGTCGAAAGACTTGACGACGGTCGGCGGCGGAACGATCGCGCGCGCGACGTTCGCTCCGGGGCCGAAAATAAATAAAGCCCCGATCAGCAGACCGAAGCTTGAATAAAGCCGGCGTGAAGATCCGTTCGTCATAGCAAGCTGCGGGGCGATCCGCTTATTCGCGGACTTGCCTCGCGATGTTTATTTTAGGCTCTGGGACGATTTTAATCTCAGATATGTTAATTTTAACATAAATAAATTTCCATCGCTAGAGTAAGGCAAAATATCGGCGTCCGCCGGTCTGGCGCCGAACTCGCCCCGCGACCCGGCCGGGATTGACACGCCGCTCCGCACGAGCTATATTACGTCGTTCTTTTAAAGGAGGTGTCCGGTGGACGCATCAACGAAAGACAAGATCCAGCACGGATTGATCGTGGCCGCGATGACGATCCCGCCCTGGAACGTGTTCTGGTGGCTGGTCGGCGGCATCGTCTACACCGTCTCCGGCGGCCGCAAGTGGGACACGTCCGGCGACGGCGCCATCGGTCTGGTGCTCGGCGCTCCGGTGACCCTGCCGGCGATGCCCTTCATGTGGGCCAAGGAGAAGCTCGAGGAGCGCCGCGCCGCCAAGAAGCAGGCCCGCATCCGCGAGGCCGCCGACTGGATCGCCGTGCGGCTGCGCTGCTGGGGCATCCGCATCATCGAGGCCGATGCCGACTACTGCGGGATGAAACTGGCGGCCGAGGTCGATCACGACCAGGTGCCGGCCTACCAGTCGACCATGGCCGAGGCGGTCCGGCGGTTTCCGGACGTCCTGCCGGGAGCCTTCGCCGGTTACGGCGTAAAGCCGCTCGAACATCTCGACCGCGCCTGGGCCGCGAAGCACGGCATCGGCGATCACGCCGAAGAGCACTTTACCGGGCCCTGCGCCGACTGCGGCAAGAACGAATCGATCGGCTGGACCTTCGGGCGCGAGCTGATCGAATTCCGGCGGCAGCACCTGGCGGCGCAGCACCACGAGATCCGTCTCAAGGACGGCTCGACCCGCGTCGTCGACGGCCACATCTGCCGGGATTGCCTCGACAAGATGGGCTGGACGTCGATGTCCGGCTGATCAACGACGTTCTTCTTCAAATGGCGCTCCCGCGGGAGCGCCATTTGAAGAAGAACGTCGTTGATCAGCCGGACATCGACGTCCAGCCCATCTTGT
>JBAIWZ010000024.1:0-2459 GCA_037916955.1 Acutalibacteraceae bacterium
CGCGCCGTATTACATAAACTTGGCGTCGACGACCGACAGCATCAGGCACAGCTCTATCAGAGTCCTGCGGGAGGAGCTGGAACGGGGGAGTAAGCTCGGAGCTGCTTACGTCATGACCCACCCCGGCTCATTCTCCGGGCAGACCCAGGCAGCCGCCACCGCCCGCGTGTCAGGGGCCATAACCAAGATTTTGGACGGCTACACCGGCTCTTGCCGCTTCCTTATTGAAATATCAGCCGGCACCGGCAATGTACTGGGCGATACCTTCCAGGAGGTCGCGGATATGATGGAACCGATAAAGGCATTCCCCGGATTCGGCGGGGTTTGCTTCGACACCTGCCACGCCTTCGCTTCGGGGTACGATTTCCGGACTCCGGCCGGTGCCGCAGCGGTCATGGCCGATTTTGACGAGATCATCGGCCTGGAATGGCTGAAGGTGACTCACGTCAATGACAGCAAGGTAGACCTGGGCGGCCGCCGCGACCGTCATGAGCATATCGGCAAAGGCTTCATAGGAGTGAACGGCATGCGCAGTCTCCTGTGGACTCCCGCCTTCCGGAGCATCGACTGGATACTGGAAACCGAATCGGCGGGACGTCTGGATGATGTCGCCTCTTTAAAACTCATCCGGACCCAAAAAGCCAATAAATAAGCCGTAATCACGCCATCTGCCGGCATTGACTAAAATGCTGGTTTTTGCTATAATATATACGTAGGGGTTAGGCCCTACCAGCTCACTGAAAACGGAGGCAAAACAGATGCTCAAGCGCATCGCCGTGCTGTTCGCGTTCGTCGTGCTCGTCCTGCTCTCGGCCGCCCCCGCGGCCCACGCGCAGTACACGTACATGCCGAACGTGATGCTCGACTGGCAGACCGAGGCCATGGACTTCGTGGCCCAGGCCCGGGAGAACATGCACAACTACAACGACTACGCCGCGGCGTCCATCTACGGGCGCTACAACGGCGGCGGGTACGGCTACAGCGGCGGCTACAGCGGCTACGGGAACTACGCGCCGAACTACGGCAGCTATGCCCCGGGCTACGGCGGCTACGGCTATTCCATGCCACAGTACCGCAGCGGCTACCAGGGCTACTACGGCCAGGGTTACGGCCGCGGCTACGGTTACGGACAGAACTACGGTCAGAGGGGAGGGTACCGCCCTTTCGTCCCCGGACGTTCCGGCCGTGGCAGGCACAGCGTGGCAACCCAGGATACGGTCAACGCCTGGGGTATCGCCAATACTATCGTCGGGGCCGGTAACCTGGCCCTGGGCTTCGCGAACCGCTCCAAGCTCAACAAGATCGAACGCAAGCTTGACGAGCGGGACTCTTACCGGGCCCGCATCGAGGATTCGGAAAGGGACCCGCAAGAGCCCCAGCCCGGACCCGAGATGGGCGCCGGGCGGCCGATGGACCCCTCATCGAGTCCGTCGCCGCGCAAAACCGTCGAGATCTGGACCAACCGCACCGGCTGTGACGTTCTGGTCAAGGACTGGGACGACACCGGCTGGCGAGTGGTCCGCGACGGCGAGAAGGTGCGTGTCGAGTACGGCCCGCAGGCCGAGTGCCGCGTCAACCGCGCCGGCTATTCGTGTAGCTGGCAACAGACCGCCCAGGGCGTGAAGAACATCTCCGCCCAGCGGACGAGGTGAACTGATGTACAATGCTCTTCGCATCGTCGGCGTCATCCTGGCCGTCGCGCTCGTCGCGTTCCTGGCCTGGGCCGGCTTCCACTGGCTGACCGGACCCGCCGACGGCCCCAAGACGGCCGCCGCCAAGAAGCTCCTCGCCAACGCGACCGACGGCCGCCAGGCCGTGAACATCAGGGAGCAGGCCGGCCCGCAGGAGATCCAGTGCGACCGGACGACACCTAACCTGCGCTTCTTCGACTCTGTCGACGGCTCGTCGGCCCGCATCTGGTATTCCCAGGACGTCGCCAACGGCCACGTCTACTGCTGGGACAGCGAGGGCTTCGACCCGTTCACGGGACAGAGGCTTCGCCCGGTGGGGGACAATGGTTCCGGCTCCAACGGCATCCGCCGGCAGATCCTGACCCAGGAGCCCCTGCCCAAGTTCCTGCCCCCGCCACCGCTGCCCCAGCGCCAGCCACAACCGCCGAGTTTCGCGGCCGGTCCCCCTAGGACCGGGTCCGACGACTGCCCCGGCGGCTGCAACGGCTGGGGTCCGATCCGGACCCAGTCGGACGGTTGGGGTCCGCCTACCAGCCAGTCGGACCGCTGACCGTCTCAGCCCCACACATGCCATTCGGCCTCTGTGTGGGGCTTTTCTTTTCATTGAAATTCTTGACTAAAACCTTTAATATACGCATATGCAGCTGGTTTCGCAGAGTGTCGATGACACCCATGATATAGCCGCCAAACTGGCCGGGCGCCTCCTGGCCGGCATGCCTGGCCGGTCCAGAGCCGCCGTTGTCGCCCTGCGGGGTGAACTAGGCGCCG
>JBAIWZ010000025.1:0-4965 GCA_037916955.1 Acutalibacteraceae bacterium
GGGGTTGCCGCCGTCGGCCTGGCAGAAGAAGTTCGGCGAGTTGCCGCAGACGTTCTTCGAGGCCGTGGTCGGACAGGAGAACGACGGCAGGCCGTGGTTCTTGCACTTCTGGCTGGCCAGGGCGGGAGAGGCTGACAAGCCGACGGCCGCCGCGACCGCCAGGAATAAAACGAGCCTGATCCGCGCACCTCCGGTGCAAGTCCGGCCTTGAAATACCGTCATAGACATTTGATTACTTACAACAGGCTATTTGGTAAGCGGCGTTGCAGCCGGTCGCCAGACCCTTGCCGCCGGTCGGCCCGCTGAACTGCCAAAAATCGCCGTAGGAATTCGTCGCGTTGGAAGTGTAACCCATGCAGTCGTTGGCGGCCGGCGAAGTGAAGCCAGGCGCGCCGTTGGCGATCCAGGCGTAGAAGCCGTCGGCCGGCAATGACGCCGCCGCGCACTGGACGGTCTTCAGGATCTCGTCGGGAGTGCAGATGTGCATGCCGGCGCCGCACAATCCGTTGACCGTGGCGTAGCCGCCCTGGTTGCCGTCATAGGAGGCCGACGTCAGGTGGTCGAACTTGCCGCCGGTGCAATCGTCCGCGTACTGCATCTTCTGCCAGCTGGCCTGGCCGGCCGGATCCGAGGTCAGGACGTACTTGTCGACGGCGCCGGTCGGCATCTTGAAGCCGGTCAGCTGCACCGTGCCGGCGACGTCCATCTTGAAGGCCGGATTGTCCTGGCCGACGCCGACCTTGCCGGTCTCGTCGACCACCAGGTCGTTGGCGCTGCCGCTCCGGCGCAACAGGAACTTGTCGTCGGTGCTGTTCATGCCGACGTACCACTTCTCCGCGCGCTGGCGGTCGAGACGCAGGCCGGTCCAGAGCCGGCCGGGCGACGACTGGTTGAGCCTCATGATCGAGGTGCCGGTGTCGGAGCTGACGTCGATCGGATAGCCGGGATCGGGCGCGCCGAAGCCGACGCTCCCGCCGTCGAGGATCCGCATCTTCTCGGTCACGACGTTGTCCTTGGTCGTGTAAAAGGCCATGTCGGCGTTGGCGCTGCCGACGGTGTGGTCGGTCAGGATGGCCGAGATGCCGGCGACGCGGCCGTTGGAGCCGGCGAACATCAGGGTCGCCGCGTTATTGGCCGTGGGGTCGGTGTTGGTGATCTTCAGCGAAGCGGCGTTCATCAGCGGCGAAGTGCTGGAATTGGCGAAAGTGACGTCCAGCGGCGAACCCGGGAAATCGGTGCCGATGCCGACCTTGCCGGTCTCGTCGACCACCAGGTCGTTGGCCGCGCCGCCGCGGCGAAGCAGCAGCTTGTCGTCGGTGCCGTTCATGCCGATGTACCATTTCTCGGAGCGGTTGCGGTCAAGCCGCAGGCCGGTCCAGAGGTTGGTCAGCGTATCCTGGTTGAGCCGCAGGACCGACGTTCCCGTCTGGCTGCTGATATCGAGCGGGTAGCCGGGGCTCTGGTTGCCGATGGCGATCTTCGAGCCGTCGTTATAAAGCAAATTGTTGTTGATCCAGGCGGCGCCGTCGTAACGCAGGGTGTCGCCGGCGTTGGCGTTCGCCGGGAGGCCGATCGGCCGGACCTGCCAGGTGCCGGTGCCGGCGGCGTCCGAGGTCAGGATGTAGGTGTCCTGGGCGCCGGTCGGCATCTTGAAGGCGGATGTCTGCAGAGTGCCGGCGACGGTGACCTTGCCCGTCGCATCGATCGTCAGGTCATCGGTGGCGCCGGCGCGGCGGACGCGCAGGGTGTCATCGACGCCGCTCATGCCGACGAACCATTTTTCCTTGTTCTCGTCGGCTCCGGCCCTCCGGCCGACGCGAAGGCCGGTCCAGAGCGTGCCCAGCCGGTCATCGACGTTGATCATCGACTCGCCGGCGTTGCTGCGGATGTCGAGATGCCAGCCGGGCGTCGTCGTGCCGATGCCGATGCCGGCGTCGGAATTGAACAGGAAAGAATCGGCCGCCCAGATCGAGCCGTCGTAACGCAGGGTCTGTCCGGCCACGGCCGTCGTCGGCAGGCCGATCGGCCAGTCCGACTTGCAGGACGTGCCGTTGTTCAGGCAGAGGGTGTCGGTCTTGACCGTCTTCGGCGCGACCGGCGTGGTGTCGACCGTGGAGACGCCGGCGTCAGTGAAGACGCTGCCGAAAACGCGGAGGTTGCCGGAAGTGGCGCCGATCCCCCAGTTGCCGATATTGAGGAGCGTGTCGCCGGAACCGTCGACGCGGATCGCCTTGTTCGGCGTCAGGTAAAAATCGCCGTTCGTGATGCTGACGTTGCCCTGAACCTTGACGTCGACCGGCTGCGGCGTCTGCGCCGGCGTGGGGGTCGAAAGCACGTACTTCTCGATGCACTTGTTGTTGCAGGGGTCCCAGGTCGCCGGCGGCGGACAGGCCGGGTTGGTCGAGGACACGCAGTTGCCGAAGCACTCGGTGTAGCCGCTGACGCAAGAGCCGCACTTGTTCAGGGTGATGTCGGGATAACCGGCGGCCCCGGGATTGGTGTTGCACTCGGAGTTGCGAAAGATCGCCGCGCAGGTCGTGTTCGTCCGCTGGCAGCGGCCGTTGACGGCGAGGCAGTTGATCGGCGCCGTGTCGGGACAGGTACAGGCGCAGCCGCCGCAGTCCACCTTGGTCAGCTGGTTGTTCGGATCGTTCGGGCAGACCGGCTCGTTGACGACGCAGGTGCCGCCGCACCAGGTGTTGCCGCCGGTGCATTTGACGATCGGGTGCGCCGGATCGAAGGCCGGACACTGCTTGGCCTCGGCCGCGCCGACGCCCGCCAGCAGGACCGCGGCCGCGATCCCGACGAACATCCAGGCTGCCGACTTGCTCCGAAGACTTGGGGTCATAGTGTCCCGAAACTAAATGAAGCCCTGCCGCTACCAGCAGCAGGCGAACTTGATCTGTTGATTGCAGGTCGTGAGGAATCCCTGGCCGCCGTTAGACGAACTCATGCGCCAGATGCGGCCGAGGTCGCCGCCCGAAGCCGACTGCCAGCCCTGGCAATCGTTGGCCGAAGCGGTGTAACCAGGCGGGCCGTCCTGGATCCAGATGTCGACGCCGTTCAGGCCGGCATCCTTGATCTTGTGCGGCGGATAGGCCTTGGCGCACTTCAGGCTGTTGAGCATCTCGGCGGTCGAGCAGACGTGGACGCCGGGCATCTGGGTGAAGGTCTGGGCGCACTGCGCGTTGGCGGCGAAATAGCCGTTGGCGCCGCCGCCGAGATCGCCGGCGTAGGAGTTGCCGGTGATGCCCTGGAAGATCGGGCCGAAGCAGCCGTCGGCGCGGACATCGCCCGACGACGAGATCTTGCCGCTCGCGGCGACGTCGCCGTCGCGGGTGATGCGAAGCCGGTCGGTGACGCCCGTGGCGTTCGCGGTCTGCAGCAGCATCAGCAGGTCCTGATGGTCGGCATTGCCGTCGCAGCCGACGCACATCTTGTCGTAATCGGAGATGCCGTAGAGGACGTTCTGTCCGGGGGCATCGACGCCCATATCCAGGGTCGCCGTGCCGACCGAAAGGCCGGTGGCGGCGGGAGGCGGACCGCCGCCGTCGATATCGATGGCCGCCTGCAGCTGCTTGCCGGTGGCGTCGACGCGGTTCCAGACGGTCACGGGAATGTTGCCCATCGGCGGATTGCCGGCCGGGGGCACGAAAGTCGCGGCCGAGACCGCTCCAATGACGGCCAGACCGGCGATCGTGCCGCCGATGAGGAAACCGAGATAAATGGCTTTCGGCCTGAACCAGGCCGACCCCGACCCCTGCCCCGGCTTATTTGTCTCTGGCATGGCCACGCGATTAGCTTTATTCTGTCCGCCCCTACTATAACATATTATACCTTACTAACGCGACGTTTTCCATTATCCACAGCGACCGTGAATTTGATGGGCCGGCCGCCGATTTGGTGCTATACTTGCCTAAGTTCAAATCCATATTTGTTCCGCCTATGCCAAACGGGCCGCAAGCGAAAAAATCAATGGCCAAAAAGGCCTACGTCGGGCTGATCGCCGTTGTCATCCTTAGCGCCGTCTTCCTGGTCGGTTATTCGCTGGGGGCCGGACAGGCCGCGAGCCAGATCGGCAGTTCATATCAGGACGGCTTCAACGCGGCGCACCAGAAGCTGATCGACACCGGGGTCGTGGCCCGCGACCAGGTCGTGACGCAGATCGCCGGGCAGGTCGCTTCGGTGTCCGGGGACACGATCGTCATCGACGTTCCGCAGCTGGTGGCCGACCCGCTCGCCGATCCCGCGCCGACGGAACGGACGGTGAAGATCGGTTCCGATACCAAGATCGCCAAGATCATGCCGAAGACGGACAAGACGGCGGCCGCGGAC
This sequence comes from Acutalibacteraceae bacterium, assembly GCA_037916955.1. Classification (GTDB taxonomy): domain Bacteria; phylum Patescibacteriota; class Patescibacteriia; order SG8-24; family SG8-24; genus JBAIWZ01. The sequence goes on from JBAIWZ010000025.1 coordinate 4,336, forward strand.
GAGGCCGCCTACGATGCGGCCCTGAAAAAATTCGAAGCCTCCGGCGCGAAAGGCGCGCCGCCGGTGCCGCCGCTTCCGGAACAGGAGAGCGCGATCACCGCGTCGGACATCCAGGTCGGCGACCGCGTGACGGTCGGCGCGGCCGGCGATATCCTCAGGGCCGAGTCCATCGACGCGCTGTCGATCAAGGTCCTGACCGCCGCCAGTCCGGCAGCCGCGGTCACGTCGCCGTCGCCCGAGATCCCGCCGCCGGCCGGATCCGCCCAATAATGAATCGAACACGGCCCAGACCCGCGGCGCCCGCCGCGGGTCTTTGATTTCCATGATTTCCATCGCCGATGCCAATTGAACTGATCGTCGCCAACAAACCTCCATTTGAACGGATCATCCGCCAGGACACCTTGCGAAATGACTTCGATGAACATTTCGCTCGGCCAGTCGCCGCCCAGCGGCGACCTCGCAGGCCGAGCGCGAGCCACGTAAAGATCTCTGAGGCAAAGCGACGCCGCGCCGCGAGCGGGTTCGGCCGCGAGGACGCTTCCTGACGTTGTGCGAGGTCGCTGGTCGGAAATTCTGGGCGCCCCATCGGCACGCGCGTCCTCGCAGCCGAACCCCGAGCAGGCGCAACGA
>JBAIWZ010000026.1:0-1501 GCA_037916955.1 Acutalibacteraceae bacterium
CAAGACCTTCGAAGAGGGTTACGCGGAGCCGATCGTACCGGAACCGGTTCCCGCGATAATCGAGTCCGCACCGGCTCCGGAACAGCCCGAAACTCCGACCCCGGCCGAAGAGCCGGCGCCAGCCGAAGAGCCGGCTCCGACGGAAGACGTGGCGCCTACCGTTGAACCAGTGCCGGTCGTCGAGCCGGACGCGACCGTTGACGCCCCACCCGCCGAAGAGCCGGCGACAGAACCGGAGGCTCCCGTCGTGGAAGAGCCGAGCGCGCCGTCGGAACCCGTGACGGAACCGGCGCCTGCCGTCGAGGAACCCGCGCCCGCCGAAGAGCCGGCGCCGGTGACGGACCCCGTCCCTGACGTCGTCGCGCCTCCCGCCGACGCTCCGGCCGCGCCTTAAACTATGAAAGTCAGTATATTGAAGGCGGGTATCTGCGTCCTGGCCGTCGTCAGCGTCATTTCCACTTCGGCCGCGACCTATTATTATCTCCAGTATCATCGGCTCAAGGCGAATCCGCAGATGTCGGTCGATGAGGAAATCAATCGGCTGAAAGCCGAAGTGGGTCAGCTGATGGTCCTGCCGGACGAGCAACCGACGGTGGCCACCGTGACCGATCCGGCCCAGTTGAAAGATCAGCCGTTCTTCAAGGACGCCAAAGTGGGGGACAAAGTCCTCATCTTTACCGGAGCGAACGAGGCCGTCCTCTACGATCCCGTCGCCAAGAAGATCCTGGAAACCGCGCCGCTCAATGTCGCGGCGCCGGCCAACGTTCCGACCCCGCCCATCAACGCCTACTAGTCTCACCGAACATGCCGTCCAACAGGATAAAACTCACGATCATCACGCTGGTCGCAGCCGCGTCCCTTTGGGCCGTGCCGGTTTCGGTTCGAGCCGAAGACCTGACGAGCCCCAGCTTCATCATCCGCGACTCGCAGATGACCAACGGCGGCATCTACTCGGCGTCGACCAGCTTTCAGGTTTTTTCCAGCACTGGTCAGATGGCCGACCAACAGATGAGCAGCGCGTCTTTCGTGGACTGTAACGGCTTCCTCTATTATGAGGGCGCCACGGCGGCCGTCGTCACGACCGCGGCCAGCACCGGCCAGGTCGCCTTAAACTGGACGGCTTCGCGCCCGGTCTGCGGCCAGCTGGTCACCGGCTACGTCGTGGGCACGTCCATGACGAGCGGGGGACCGTATACTTTCGATTCGGTCGGCAACGTCCTGACCTTCACCAAGACCGGCCTGACCGGCGGCACGACCTATTACTTCATCGTCCGCACCCTGTCGGGTTCGACGGTCATCGCCACTTCCAACCAGGTCACGGCGACGCCGCCCGCGCCGGTCGTGAGCGGCGGTGGAGGAGGCGGCGGGAGCATCGTCTACCTGACCGGCACGATGAAGATCAACGGCGGCGATACCGTCGCCTACGACCGCGACGTCCAGCTGACCTTCTCGACCAACCCCAGCGTCACCAAGGTGACTTTGTCGAATTTTTCCGACCTGC